>JABFVP010000289.1 GCA_013362725.1 Cupriavidus sp. | reverse complement strand
AGATAAAGGCCGCGCCAGACCATTGCGCGCAGGTCGTCGGCCATGATCTCGTCGGAATCGAACGGCAACAGCGCCACCGAAAGCCCCAGCGCCTTGCCCAGCGCCTGCGCCAGCGCCACGTCGATGCCGGCATACTGGCTGCCGGCCAGCGACGAAAACGGCGACAGGCCCTTGTACACCGCCACCTTCAGCGTGCCGGCCTGGCGGATGCGGGCCAGGTCGGCATGCGCCGGCGACACGCCAAGCAAGGTTGCGACAGACAGCAGGATGCAGCCGAGCCAGCGCAGCATCCGCGCCGACGGTGCGGACAGGACGGAAAAGGTAAGCCGTGGGCCGCGCACAGGGCTGTCAGGCATGGCAGGTCTCCGGTTAGGGCGAAGGGAGCGGCATGGATAGCGCAGGCGCCGCGCTTACTCGTGGCGCGATTCCAGGTAGGTCTTGATGGCCCAGACCGCCTCCTGGCTCAGCACGCCGTCGAACGGCGGCATGTAGACGCGGCCGTCGCGGGTGCGGCCCTTGCGCACGGTGGTGGTGTAGAACTGCGAGATCTCGCTCTGGCAGGCCTGCTTCTTTTTGGCGTCGGCCAAGGCGACGCAGTCGCCGTCCAGCTTGCGCAGGTCGGGGGCAATGCCGCCCGACACGGCTTCCAGCCCGTGGCAGCGCGCGCAGTTCTGGTTGTACGCCGACGAGCCGATGCGCAGCGCCTCTTTGTGCGCATCGCCGCTGCGGTAGGGATTGTCCGGACGCCATTCGTCGCCCAGCTGTGGTAACGCTTTGGTATCGACGGCCTGGGGCGTGACATCGCCGTGGGCCAGCACCTGGCCGGCGGAAAAAGCGGTCAGGGACGCGCAAAGCGAAAGCAAGGCAAGCAGGCGGCGCTGCGATTTCATGGATGTCTCCTACAGTGATGGGGCTGACTTTGTTTGCTGCTTTTGTTTGCCCTGTTTCCGCAAGAGCCATACCAACGCGGCGGCACGGTGCAAAGGCAGCGTTTGCCGCGCGAAAGCGGCCACCGCATCGCTGCGGCGCGGCGGCGGTGTCCCGGAATGCCACACCCTGGCAAGTGTTTTGCTTCACCACGCAACACTGTCGACCCAGCCCCCGGGCGGCCGGCAACGACCCGCGCAAAGATCGCGGGCGGATTTTCCACAAGGAGACCGAGACATGACCATCCAGCCGGATCCGGCCCGTGCGCGGGCGGACGCCCCCGCTGACGCCTCTGCTCATGCCGGGCAACACGAGCGAGCCGAGCTGATTGCCCAGGCCCACCAGCGCTCGGAGTCTTATGGCCTGCGCCCCTATGAATCGCCCGATTTCTGCCCGGTGCTGCAGAGCGAGCTGAAGACCCGCATCGAACGCAGCCAGTCGCTGTTCACCTATGCGCTGCCGGTGATGGAGACGCTGCACGACCAGATCGTCGACACCCAGAGCATGATCATCCTGACCGACGCCGACGGCCTGATCCTGCACGCCATGGGCGACGACGACTTCCTTGCCCGGGCCGACAAGATCTCGCTGCGCCCGGGTTCGGAGTGGTCGGAGGCGCGCCGCGGCACCAACGCCATCGGCACGGCGCTGGCCGAGAACCGCGCCACGCTGATCCATGGCGCTGACCATTACCTGGAGGCCAACCAGTTCCTGACGTGCTCGTGCATGCCGATCCTGGACCCTTACGGCAAGACCGTGGGCGCGCTGGACGTGACCGGCGACCAGCGCGGCTTCCACAAGCACACCATGGCGCTGGTGCGGATGTCGGCGCAGATGATCGAGAACCAGCTGTTCGGCAACGCCTTCCGCGACATGGTGTGCATCCGCTTCCATTCGCGCGCCGAGTTCCTCGGCACGCTGGTGGAAGGCATCGTCTCGTTCACGCCCGGCGGGCGCTTCCTGTCGGCCAACCGCAGCGGGCAGTTCCAGCTGGGCCTGTCCATCGGCGCGCTGCAGGCGCATACCTTCTCGTCGCTGTTCGGGCTGTCGATGTCGCAGCTGTCCGACGCGGCGCGCGCGGCCCATGCGGGCATCGTCCCGCTGCACCTGCCCAGCGGCGTCAAGGTCAGCGCCCGCGTGGAATGGAAAACCCCGGCCGCGGCGCTGCCCGGCGGCACCGAGGCGCGCCATGCAGGCACCGGCGCCAGTGGCATGCCGCGCAGCCTGGCGGCGGGCCCCGCGCCCTCGCCGGGGCTGGACGAGCTGGACACCGGCGACGCCCAGATCCGCACCGTGATCGGCAAGCTGCGCAAGGTCATCGGCAAGGACATCCCGGTGATGGTGCTGGGCGAGACCGGCACCGGCAAGGAGCTGATGGCGCGCGCCATCCACGCCGACAGCGGGCGCCGCGCCGGCCCCTTCATCGCCGTCAACTGCGCCTCGATCCCGGAAAACCTGATCGAATCGGAGCTGTTCGGCTACGAGGAAGGCGCCTTCACCGGCGCGCGCAAGAAGGGCGGCATCGGCAAGATGCTGCTGGCCAACGGCGGCACGCTGTTTCTCGACGAGATCGGCGACATGCCGCTGCACCTGCAGGGCCGCCTGCTGCGCGCGCTGCAGGAGCGCGCGGTGTCGCCGCTGGGCAGCAGCAAGGTAATCCACATCGACGTCTCGGTGGTGTGCGCCACCAACCGCAACCTGCGCGACCTGGTCGCCAGCGGCCAGTTCCGTGAAGACCTGTACTACCGCCTCAACGGACTGGTGGTGCGGCTGCCGGCGCTGCGCGAGCGCAGCGACCTCGACGTGGTCGCCGGCAAGCTGCTGCGCCAGGATCACGGCAGCGGCGGCGGCGCTGACGCGCCCCGCATCAGCGACGCGGTGATGGCGCTGTTCCGCCGCTACCACTGGCCGGGCAATATTCGCCAGCTCGGCAACCTGCTGCGCACCGCACGGCTGATGGCCGAAGGCGAGGCCGAGATCACCGAGGAGCACCTGCCCGACGACTTCCTCGACGACCTGCGCGAGCCGCAGGCGCCGGTGCCAGCGGCCGCGCCGGCCGTGGCGATGG
>JABFVP010000318.1 GCA_013362725.1 Cupriavidus sp. | reverse complement strand
CCCGTGCTGGGGCATGCCTACGGCCAGCCGTCCCCGTTCGAGAAAGACGTGGTGCGGCGCAGCCGCAGCGCGGCGCCGCTGCCCGGCGCCAACTCGTCGATGACGCCGCTGCAGGACCTGCGCGGCATCATCACGCCGAACGGGCTGGTGTTCGAGCGCCATCATGCCGGCATCCCGCTGATCGACCCGGCGCAGCACCGGCTGGCGGTGCACGGGCTGGTGGCGCGCCCGCGCATCTTCACCATGGACGACCTGGTGCGCCTGCCGTCGGTATCGCGCATCCATTTCCTGGAGTGCTCGGGCAACACCGGACGCGAGTGGAAGGCGCCCGGCGCCAAGTCCGTGCAGATCAGCCACGGCCTGCTGTCTTGCTGTGAGTGGACCGGCGTGCCGTTGTCCGTGGTGCTCGACGAAGTCGGCGTGGCGCCGGATGCGGCCTGGGTGCTGGCCGAAGGCGCCGATGGCGCAGCCATGACGCGCAGCGTGCCGCTGGCCAAGGCGCTGGAAGATGCACTGCTGGTCTATGCGCAGAACGGCGAGATGCTGCGGCCCGAGCATGGCTATCCGCTGCGGCTGTTCCTGCCGGGCTATGAGGGCAACATGTCCATCAAGTGGCTGCGGCGCCTGAAGCTGGGGCGCGCGCCGTTCATGTCGCGCGAAGAGACGTCGAAGTACACGGACTCCTTGCCCGACGGCAGCGCGCGGCAGTTCACCTTCCTGATGGACGTGAAGTCCGTGATCACCTTCCCCGCGCCGGACCACAGACTGCGTGAGCGCGGGTTCTATGAGCTCTCGGGCCTGTCGTGGTCGGGCCACGGGCGCATCCGCCGCGTCGAGGTGTCGGCCGATGGCGGCCGCAGCTGGCGCGAGGCGCAGCTGCAGGAGCCGGTGCTGGACCGCGCCCTGGTGCGTTTCCGCCTGCCGTGGCGCTGGGATGGCGGGCCAGCTTCGCTGGAGAGCCGCGCCATCGACGAAGCCGGCAACGTTCAGCCCACGCCGGACCAGCTGGTGGCCGCGCGCGGCGTGGCTTCCACCTATCACTACAACGCGATCCAGCGCTGGCGCGTGGCCGCGGACGGGAGCATTGCCAATGCGCGCGCTTGAACGAATCAGTGGTGCCGCCGCCGTGCTGACGCTGGCTTGCGCTGCCCAAACGGTCCTTGCGCAGACCTACGGCATAGGCCGCCCCGCCAGCGAGCGCGACCTTGCCGCGTGGAATATCGACGTGACCCCGGACGGCACGGGCCTGCCGCCGGGCAGCGGCACGGTCGCGCGGGGCCAGCAGGTCTATGCGCAGCACTGTGCCGCATGTCACGGCGTCAATGGCGAAGGCAAGCCTGCCGATGCGCTGGTGGGCGGGCAGGGCACGCTGAAGGACGCCGCCAGGGGCAAGGATCCGGTCAAGACCATCGGCAGCTTCTGGCCCTACGCGACCACGGTATTCGACTTCATCAACCGTGCCATGCCCTATAACGCGCCGCAAAGCCTGGCACCGGACGAGGTCTATGCCGTCACCGCGTGGCTGCTGCACAAGAACGGCATCCTGCCCGCGGATGCGGTGCTGGACGCGCACACGTTGCCGCAGGTGAAGATGCCGAACCGCGATGGCTTTGTCGCCGACGCGCGCCCGGATACGGCCAACGTGCCGTGCCGCAGCGCTTGCCCCGGCAAGCCCTGATGGCTGGCCAATGTCGAGACATGGATATGCGATAAGCGGATAAGGGCCAGCAATATGATTCGTTGACCGTGCAATGGCCGGCTCTCTACAGTGCAAGCTTGTACGCGGCATCCCGGATGCCGCATCGGCTTCCCCCGTGCCAGAGCTTGCCATGACGACCGCAACCGCCCACGCCAGAGTTTCGCGCCAGCAGAGCGCACCGCTTTCCACCGCATTGTCCGCAGACGCGGGCAACTTCGAGATCCGTCCGCTGGACGCGCCGCTGGGCGCGGAAGTGATCGGACTCGACTTGTCGCAGCCGCTGTCCGACGCGGATTTTGTCCGCATCCACCGCGCCCACCTCGACTACCACGTGGTGGTGTTCCGCGACCAGCAGATCACGCCCGCGCAGCAGATCGGCTTCAGCCGTCGCTTCGGCCCGCTGCAGATACACGTGCTGCACCAGTTCCAGCTGCCGGGCCATGCGGAAGTGCTGGTGGTGTCCAACGTGGTCGAGAACGGCAAGCCAATCGGGCTCGGCGATGCCGGCCACTTCTGGCATTCGGACCTGTCGTACAAGGAAAAGCCCAGCCTTGGTTCGCTGTTGCATGCGCGCGAACTGCCCGCCGAGGGAGGCGACACGCTGTTCGCCAACATGCACCTGGCCTGGGACACGCTGCCGGCGGCGCTGCAAAGCGCCGTCGATGGCCTGCAGGCCGAGCACACCTACCTGGCGCGCTACGCCGAGCTGCAGCAGCGCAGCCCGTGGCGGCCCAACCTGACGCCGGAGCAGATCGCGCAGGTCAGGCCGGTGCTGCAGCCGGTGGTGCGCACCCATCCGGAAACGGGACGCAAGGCGCTCTTTGTCAGCGAGCACTTCACCACCCGCATCGTCGGCCTGCCCGAGCAGGAAAGCCGCGACCTGCTGGACCAGTTGTTCGCGCACAGCGTCAAGCCCGCCCATATCTACCGCCACCAGTGGCAGCCACATGACCTGGTGTTCTGGGACAACCGCTCGCTGCTGCATCTTGCCGTGGGCTGTCCGCCGGAGCTGCGGCGCGTGATGTACCGCACCACCATCGAAGGCGACGTGCCGCGCTGAAGGCGGCAGCGGTAGCGCAAGTCACCCCAGGGCGCTCGCAGCGGCGAGCGCCAATCCACCGTATCCTCCGGAGTCCAGATCATGTTTTCTCGTTTTTCCCGCAAGCTCGGCCTGCTGGCGCTGAGCGCCGGCCTGGCCATCACCGGCAGCGCGCACGCCGAAGGCAAGCTGCGCATCGCGGAGCAGTTCGGCGTGGTCTACCTGCTGCTCAACGTGGCGCGCGACCAGCAGCTGATTGAAAAGCACGGCAAGCAGCAGGGTGTCGACATCAAGGTCGAATGGACGCAACTGTCGGGCGGCGCCGCGGTCAATGACGCGCTGCTGTCCGGTGCCATCGATATCGCCCGCGCCGGCGTGGGCCCGCTGCTGACGCTGTGGGACCGCACCCACGGCAAGCAGAACGTGCGCGGCGTGGCATCGCTGGGCAACTTCCCGTACTACCTGGTCAGCAACAACCCCAAGGTGAAGTCGATTGCCGATTTCACCGAGAAGGACCGCATCGCGCTGCCGGCGGTGGGCGTGTCGGTGCAGTCGCGCGTGCTGCAACTGGCTGCGGCCAGGCAGTGGGGCGACAAGGAATACAACCGCCTCGACAAGTGGACCGTGGCGGTGCCGCACCCGGATGCGGCCGCGGCGATCATTTCCGGCGGCACCGAGATCACCGGGCACTTCGGCAATCCGCCGTTCCAGGAGCAGGAACTGGCGGGCAACCCCAACGCGCGCATCGTGCTGAATTCGTATGACGTGCTGGGCGGTCCGAGTTCTTCCACGGTGCTGTACGCGACCGAGAAGTTCCGCAGCGACAACCCCAAGACCTATCGCGCCTTCGTCGACGCGCTGGCCGAGGCCGCGGCCTTTGCCACCGCCAATCCGGAAGCGGCCGCCGACATCTACCTGCGCCAGAGCAAGGCCAGGACCGACCGCGCGCTGCTGCTGCGCGTGCTGAAGAACCCGCAGGTGCAGTTCCGCGTGGCGCCGCAGAACACCTTTGCGCTGGCCGCTTTCATGCACCGCGTGGGCGCGATCCGCAACCAGCCCAAGTCCTGGCAGGACTACTTCTTCCAGGACCCGGTCACCGCGCAGGGGAGCTGAGCATGGCCACCCATAACCTGCGCGTGGTGTCGGAGCGCGCCACGCCGTTGCTGCAGGTCGACGGCGTGTCGCTGGAGTACCGCACGCCCGAGCGCATCGTGCGCGCCACCCATCGCGTCAGCTTCGACGTGCATGCCGGCGACCGCTTCGTGCTGCTGGGCCCGTCCGGCTGCGGCAAGTCCACGCTGCTGAAGGCGGTTGCCGGATTCGTTCCGCCCAGCGAGGGCGAGATCCGGCTGGAAGGCCGGCGGGTGCTGCAGCCCGGCCCGGACCGCATCGTGGTGTTCCAGGAGTTCGACCAGCTGCCGCCGTGGAAAACGGTGGTGCAGAACGTGATGTTTCCGCTGCGGCAGGCGCGCAAGCTGTCGCGGGCGGAGGCGCGCGAGCTGGCGCTGGACAGCCTGGACAAGGTGGGGTTGGCCGATTTTGCCGATGCCTACCCGCATACGCTGTCGGGCGGCATGAAGCAGCGCGTGGCGATCGCGCGCGCGCTGGCCATGCGCCCCAAGGTGCTGCTGATGGACGAGCCCTTTGCCGCGCTGGACGCGCTCACGCGCCGGCGCATGCAGGAAGAGCTGCTGGCGCTGTGGGACGACGCGGCCTTCACGCTGCTGTTTGTCACGCATTCGATCGAAGAGGCGCTGGTGGTGGGCAGCCGCATCCTGCTGCTGTCGCCGCACCCGGGCCGCGTGCGCGCGGAGCTCAACAGCCACCAGTTCAGCCTGGCCAGCCAGGGCGGCGCCGAATTCCAGGCCGCCGCGCAACGCATCCACACCATGCTGTTCGACCAGCCCGCCGCCGAGGCCGCGCCGCGTGCGCGCAGCGCGTCGGGCCGCTGAACCTGGACCTCGCATCATGACGCAACCGACACTGACACTGGCCGACACGCTGCGGCCCGAATACGAACGCGAGCCCGAGCCATTCACCGAGGCCCCGCTTGCGCGCGCGCTGCCGTGGCACCAGCGCCTGTGGCAACACGGCTGGCTGCGCAAGGCGGTGATCCTGCTGGCGCTCGGGCTGATCTGGGAACTGGTGGCGCGCGTGCAGGACAACGACCTGCTGCTGCCGTCGTGCCTGGCAACGATGCGAGCCTTTGCCGAGGCGGTGGCCAGCGGCGAGCTGCCGGGCAAGGCGGCAAGCTCCCTGTCGGTGCTGCTGCGCGGCTATGCCGCCGGCATCGTGCTGGCGTTCGTGCTGACCTCGCTGGCGGTATCGACGCGCGTCGGACGCGACCTGCTGGACACGCTTACCGCCATGTTCAATCCGCTGCCGGCGATTGCGCTGTTGCCGCTGGCGCTGCTGTGGTTCGGGCTTGGCACCGGCAGCCTGGTGTTCGTGCTGATCCATTCGGTGCTGTGGCCACTGGCACTGAACATGTACGCGGGCTTTCGCGCGGTGCCGCCGACGTTGCGCATGGCGGGGCGCAACTACGGCCTGCGCGGGCTGCGCTATGTCGCGCTGGTGCTGGTGCCGGCGGCGTTGCCCGCGATCCTGTCCGGGCTGAAGATCGGCTGGGCCTTTGCCTGGCGCACGCTGATCGCCGCCGAACTGGTGTTCGGCGCGTCGTCGGGGCAGGGCGGGCTGGGCTGGTTCATCTTCCAGAACCGCAATGAGCTCTATACCGACCGCGTATTCGCCGGGCTGGCCGCGGTGATCCTGATCGGGCTGCTGGTCGAGGGACTGGTGTTCACCACGCTGGAGCGGCTGACGGTGCGCCGCTGGGGCATGCAGCATTAGCCTTGTCCGATGCCGCGCGGGCGCGTAGGCTACGGCTCCGGTAACGAACCGGAGCCTGCCCATGACCGTCATCCATCAAGCCGCCGCCCAGGGATTCGCCAGCCAGGCCGATACCTACGCGCGCGGTCGACCCGAATACCCCGCCGAGATCGACACCTGGCTGCGCGGCGCGCTTGCGTTGCGTGCCGGCCGCGTCGTGCTCGATCTCGGGGCTGGCACCGGCAAGTTCACGCGCCGGCTGGTGCAGACCGGCGCCACCGTCATCGCGTTGGAGCCGGTGGCGCAGATGCGTGCGCAGCTGGCGGACGCGGTGGCGCCGGTGCAAGCCCTGGAGGGCAGCGCCGAGGCGATCCCGCTGACAGACGCCAGCGTCGACGCCGTGGTCTGCGCCCAGGCCTTCCACTGGTTTGCCAACGTGCGCGCGCTGGCGGAGATTCGCCGCGTGCTGCGCCCCGGCGGCCGGCTCGGACTGGTATGGAACGTCCGGGATGAAAGCGTGGACTGGGTGGCGCAGCTGACTGCCATCATGGCGCCGTATGAAGGCGACGCCCCGCGCTTCTACAAGGGTGACTGGAAGCGGGTGTTTCCCGCCGAGGGCTTCGGGCCGCTGGCGCTGCAGAGCCTGCCCTACGCGCATGTGGGGCCGCCGCGGCAGGTGATCGTGGATCGGGTCATGTCGGTCAGCTTCATTGCGTCGCTGCCCGAGCCGGAGCAGGCGTGCGTGCGCGCGCGCCTGCACGCGCTCATCGACCAGCATCCGGCGCTGTCGGACCGCGCCGAGGTCGCCTTCCCGTACCGCACCGAGGCCTATCACTGCGAACGGCTCGCCTGAGCCTACATGGTCGCCTGCCGCACCCAGAATGCCGCGCCCACGCGCACCGCGCAGCGCTCGCGCTGCCGCTCGCGCTGCCGCTCGCGCTGCCGCTCCGCTTCCGCACGGCGCCGCACGCGGGTGCTGGCCTGGATCTGCTCCCAGATTTCGAGCATGGCGCAGATCTTGGGCAAGGCATTGAAACCGGCCGCGGTCGGCAGCCATCCCGTACCGCAGGGCTGGATCAGCGGCATGCCTAGCGCGGCCTCGAGCTGGCGCAGCTGGTAATGGAGCCGTTGCGGCTGGATGCCGAGCGCCTGCGCGGCGCGGCCGGCGTCGCGATGCTGCATCAGCGCGACAAAGACACGCAGGGAGAGAAAGGAGACGCGCCGGTTAATATAAGCCATGCCCATGTCATGGCCGGGGGGCGGTGTCGCGCTCGCGCGCTGCGACGGGTCCCCGGCGGATCGAAGTGGATCGATCGTAGCGGGGCCGAGCGGGGCATGTGAGCAGCCGGATTCAGAAATGCAGCGCGGAATCTTCCGGCCAGGCGTGCGGCAGTGACGCAGTCAGTGCATCGGCAACTGGCCGATCGCGGTCAGGGCCAGCACCACGTCCGGCGACAGGCGGCGTTCGCTGCATGGCACGCCCGCGGTTTCGAGCGTGGTCCACAGGTCGGCGTCGCCGGTGACGATGCGTTGCCGCAGCTGCGCCAGGTATGCATATTCCGCGGAGGTCAGCGGCCGCGGGGCGCTGCGCAGGTCGTCCAGGATGGCACCAAGCGAGAGTGCGGGAACGGTCATACCAAGGTCGGGAATAGCACGGGGATGAGACATTGCAGCGGAAACAGCAAGATGGTGCGGAGTTGAGCAACGCATGATTCTATCCATCCGCTGCAGCGGCCGCTAAAGCAAAAGCCGGGGGGATTTACCCCGCTGATTCCGCTTGCAAAGCCAGGAGTGGCGCATAGGCTAAGCGAGCGGCACGCGATGTGGCGCATGCGGTGTCCCAGAAGGCGCATGAGGCGCTTGCGGCAACATGCGTTCTGGCCGGGCAGCGGGTATGGGTGTTGCAGAAAAACGCCACCGTGCAGGCACGCGTGCGTCGACGCCAGGGCACATCGCCGCCGGAGCGCCGATTGACAACCCATGGAGCGTTCTATACGGTGGCGCATCGTTTCGACCCACCGCCTTCCCGCTTCATCGCCCGCCGTCTACCATGCCACGCAAAGCCGCACAGGTTTCCGAAGCCGACAAGCACGCCGCCGCCGGCGGCGCCATCGCCGTGGACCGGGCCCTGTTCGTGCTGTCAGTGTTCCGCCTGGGCGATGGGGCGCTGGCGCTAGCTGAACTGGCCCAGCGCAGCGGCCTCTACAAGAGCACGCTGCTGCGCCTGCTGGCATCGCTGGAACACGCGGGGTTGGTGCTTCGCCACGCCGACGGCCGCTATGGCCTGGGGCCGGAGGTGGCGCGGCTGCATGCGGTCTATGCCGCTTCGTTCTCGCTCGAGGCGGTGGTGATGCCGGCGCTGCGCGAACTGGTCAACGTGACGCGCGAGAGCGCGGCCTTTCATGTCGAGCAGGGCGAACACCGGCTGTGCCTGTACCGCGTCGATTCGCCACAGCCGGTGCGCGACCACGTGCGCGCGGGCGAACTGCTGCCGCGTGACCGCGGCGCCGGCGCGCGCGTGCTGCGCGCCTTCGCCGGCGAGCCGGGCGCGCTCTATGACCAGATCCGGCAAGACGGCGTGGCGGCGTTGGTCGGCGACCGCAGCCCCGATCTGGCCGGCGTGTCCGCGCCGGTCTTCGGCCCAGGCGGTGTGCTGGCCGGCGCGCTGACCCTGACCTGCCCGGCGGCGCGTTACCGTGATGGTTTCCGCGACGATGTGCTGCGGGCAGCGCGCTCACTGACGCGCGCGCTTGGCGGCACGGCGCCGCAAGACACCCCGGGATTGACCGTCGCGGACCGGCAGTAAACACCGCCCGGGTGCAGCACACCCGACCCGGCTTGCAGGGGGTGCCATGCCGCCGCCGGCACGGGCTATCATGCGGCTGGCATGAAAAAAAAGCGCACGTCACATCTTGTGAAATCAGCCCCTGCATGCCTCGCGTCGCGCCCCCGTGGCCCGATGCCCGCCGATCGATATTGACGGCCGGCGGACGGCATCCTTGAGGAATTCCCTTGCACCTGGACCAGCAGACCATTGCGGTGGTGATGATGGTGTTTTTCTGCGGCACGCTGATCATTGCGGCGGGGCTGGTGTTCGCGCTGCGCGCGAGCACGGCGGGGCGGCTGTGGGCCTTCGGCCATGTGCTGGTGTCGGCCGCGGGCCTGGCGCTGGCGGTCAGCGCGGCCAGCGGCACCGGCCAGCTCGGCACGCTGGGCGCATTCGCCTTCGTCGCCGGCTGGCTGCTGATCTACCGCGGCGTGCGGGTCTACTACGGCGTGCCGGCGCATCCGGGCGCGCTGGCCGGGGCGGGCGCGATCGTGCTGGGCCTGATGGCGGCGTCCAGCGGCCTTTCCGAAGGCCCGCAGCTGGTGCTGCGCATCGTCTACGGCGTGCTGGCGCTGGTGTCGCTGGCCACCTTCGCCACGCTGGCGCGCGCCGGGCGCGGGCGCCGCAGCATCGGGGCGCCGCTGGTGCTGGTGGCCAGCCTGGTGCAACTGGCGACGCAGCTGGCGGGCTTCAGCCATGCCATGAGCCTGCCGCCGGGCGGTGCGGCTGCGGCGCCGCTGACGCTGTTCTTCGCCGGCCCGGCCGGTTCGGCCTGGGTGCTGGCGCCGCTGATCGCCACGTTGCTGGGGCTGTTCGGCTTTACCGTGATGGCGATGGAGCAGATCGTCGCGCACAACGAAAGCGGCGCGCGCATCGACGCCCTGACCGGGCTGCTCAACCGTGGCGCGCTGGAGATGTCGGCGCTGTCGCTGGTGGCACGCTGGCAGCGCGACGGCCAGCCGCTGTCGTGCCTGGTGATCGATATCGACTACTTCAAGCAGGTCAACGACAGCTGCGGCCACCACGCCGGCGATGCGGTGCTGCGCGAAGTGGCGCAGGCGCTGGACAACTCGCGCCGCGCCTCGGACGTGGCCGGGCGCTACGGCGGCGAAGAGTTCTGCGTGCTGTGCCCGCATACCGACGAGCAGCAGGCCTCGGCACTGGCCAACCGCGTGCTGCGCAAGGTGCACGCGATTGCCTTGCCGGCCGGGCGCGGCCATGCCAGCGTCAGCATCGGCGTGGCGCAGCTGCGCGGCGGCGCGGGCAGCAGGGAGGCGCTGTGGCGGACCCTGTTCGCCGACGCCGACCGCGCGCTCTACCATGCCAAGGCGCATGGGCGCGACCGCTATGTGCTGGCATCGTCGATGGCGGAGCCCGCGCCCAGCCCGGCGGCTGTGCCGCTGCTCGAGCCGGAACCGGACCTGGCCGGCTGAGCGCGCAAGCACGGCCTTGCTCGGCCTATTGCTGCTCAGGGGCGGGTGCCTGGCTCCGGCACGTCGCGCGGCGGCGCGCCGTCATAGGTCCACAGGAACTGGCGCGGCATCGGGCCCTTGTTGCGCCCGCCTTCGCACTGCTGCTCCCACGCGTGCGCCAGGATGCCGACCGAGCGCGACAGGCAGAACAGCCCGCGCGCCAGCGGCGCGGCAAAGCCCAGTTCGGCGTAGATCACCGCGGTGGCGCCATCGATGTTCATCGGGATCGGCTGGCCGCGCCCGGCCCCGAGCGCTGCCTCCACCGCGCGCGCGATGCCCGCGTAGCGGCCGCTCACCACGCCGTCTTCCGCCGCCTGCGCCACCAGCGCCAGCAGCCGCGGTGCGCGTGGATCGACCGGATGGAAGCGGTGGCCGAAGCCGGCAACGTACTTGCCGTGCAGGTCGCGGTAGCGCCGCAGCGCGTCTTCGACCGCCAGCGCCATCGCGCTGCCGGCGTCGAGCCGCTGCGCCACGTCCTGGTAGAGGGCCACCGCCTGCTCGCCCGCGCCGCCATGCACGTCGCCCAGCACGTTGACGGCCGACGCCATGGCATTGTTCAGCCCCACGCCGCAAGTCGCGGCCATGCGCGCGATGGCGATGCTGGGTGCCTGCGGGCCATGGTCGACCGCGGCCATCAGCGCCGCGTCCAGCAGTTCGCCCTGGCCCGGCCCGGGCAGCTCGCCACGCAGCAGCAGCCAGATCATCTGCGCGAACGACACCCGGCCGATCAGCTGCTCGATCGGGTAGCCGCGGTAGCGGATCTCGCCCGGGCGCATGTCGATGATGCCGGTGCGCCACCAGTCCTGCGACAGGCGCTGGCCGGCGTCCATGCCGTCCTCCTGTGTCTGGCTGCCGCTCATATCGCACCCTCCCGGTTCAGTTCATCGATGTCCGCATCGCTGTAGCCCAGGCTGCCCAGCACCTGGCGCGTATGCTGGCCCAGTTGCGGCGGCGGCGTGTCGACCGCCGGCGCTTCGCGGTTGAGCTTGAAGCCGGTGCGCACCACGCGGATGTCGCGGCCCACGCCGGGGGCATCGGCAAACTCGCCGATCATGCCGCGCGCGCTGACCTGCGGATGGGCCAGCGTCTGCGGCACGTCCAGCACCGGCCCCGCCGGCACGCCGGCCGCGGTCAGCAGCGGCCACCACTCGGCGGCCGGCCGGGTTGCCAGCTCGGCTTCGAGCGCTTGCGTCAGCGCGGCCCGGTTGGCCAGCCGCGCCTGCCGCTGCGCGAAGCGCGCATCGTCAGCCAGTGCCGGACGGCCCACCACGCGGCACAGCGCTTCGAACTGTTCCTGCTTGTTGGCGGCGATCTTGAGCAGGCCGTCGGCGGTGCGGAAGGTGCCGGACGGGCTCGCGGTCATGTTCTCGTTGCCC
>JABFVP010000021.1 GCA_013362725.1 Cupriavidus sp. | reverse complement strand
AGTTCCTGGATGTCGATTTGCTGGATCGGGCGTGCCAGCGGCGTGGTTTCGCCCAGCTTTTTCAGGAAGGCGCGCGCGGTCTTGGCATTCTCGGCGACGAGGTAGTCCAGCCCGGCCGCGACCTGCTGCACGCCCGCCGGGATCACGTCGGCCAGCGGATCGGCTTCGTCGCGCTTGCCGAGGGTATTGGGGATCAGGTAGAGAGTGCCGCTCATCGTGGATAGGTGCGGTGGATGCGGGTCATGCGGAAAGGAGAGGGTAGCCGGCCTGGCGCAGCATGCCGGTCAGCGCGATCAGCGGCAGGCCGACCAGCGCGGTGGGATCGTCGGACTCGACCCGCGCCAGCAGCGTGATGCCGAGTGCCTCGGACTTGGCGCTGCCAGCCACGTCGTAGGGGCGCTCCAGCTGCAGGTAGGTCTCGATTTCGGCGTCGCTGAGGTCGCGCATCGTCACGCGGGTTTGCACATCGGCCAGCTGCGCGGTCCCCGTGCGGGAATCCAGCAGGCACAGTGCCGAGTGAAAAGTAACGGTGCGCCCGCGCATGCGGCGCAGCTGCGCCACGGCGTTGTCGTGCGTGCCAGGCTTGCCCATCTGGGCGCCGTCCAGCGTCAGTACCTGGTCCGAGCCGATCACCAGCGCGCTGGGGTGGCGCGCCGCGATGGCCTCGGCCTTGCGCTGCGAGAGCCGCAGCGCAGTGGCCTCGGGCGCTTCACCGGCCAGCGGGGTTTCGTCGATGTCCGGCACCGCGACTTCGAAGGGAATGCGCAGCCGCTCCAGCAGTTCGCGGCGGTACGGAGAGCCGGAGCCGAGGATCAGCCGGGGGCGTGGGTCTGGAGACATAAGTAATAGAATCAGGGCAGGAAGCCGTGTGGCTTCCGGAGCAAGGCCTTTGACCTCGGGAAGGTTTACACCGTATAATCGCGCGTTTAGCCGCATCCGCACCCGGGCGCAGTGCCGCCAATGTGCGCGGCCCGCAGTCCGTCAGGTTGGGAATGTGGCGAACCCGTCATTGATTTGCGACAGGAGCCACGCACATGACCCAGCCGATCGACCTGCGCGCGCTTGACCTCTTCGCCATGTGCCGAAAGGGTGAAAGCCTGGCCGGCGATGTGGCGGTGCGGGATTTGCCGCGCATCTTAGCCGAGACCGCCGCGCAAGCGCCAGCCTCGGCACCCGATGAGACCTTCGCCTATACGGCCACCGGCTTCGTGCGCGAAGAGGCGGCCGAGCCCGGCGCCCCGGTGGCGCAGCGGCTGTTCCTCGACGTGACGGTGCAGGGCCGGATGTGGCTGGATTGCCAGCGCTGCCTGGCGCCCTATGCCGAGCCGATCGACGCGGCGACGCGTTTCGAGGTGGTGGAAAGCGAAGAAGCGGCCGACGCCGCGCCGATGGACGACGACGAAGTCGACGTGATTGCCGGCTCGAAGCGGTTCTCGCTGCTGGAACTGATAGAAGATGAAGTGCTGCTGGCGTTGCCGGTGGCACCCAAGCATGACGTCTGCCCGACCGTGCACGAAAGCCTCGTGACCGGATCGGACGGCGAGGCCCAGCCTGAAGCTGAGCCTGAGGAAGAAAAGCGGCCTTCGCCCTTCGCGGCGCTGGCCGGCCTGAAGACCCGGCACTGAAGCCGCCAGCGGGCGGCCTGCAGGGTTGAACAGGTGAATCTGAAGCATCCGGCCGGGCCCCGGCTACGCCTTGGGCGGGATGCGTGTGTTAATATTGAAAAATTCTCGAAGGAGTCATCATGGCTGTTCAACAGAACAAGAAGTCGCCGTCCAAGCGCGGCATGCACCGTTCGCACGACCACCTGTCGGCCGCGCCGCTGGCAGTCGAGCCGACCACCGGCGAAACCCACCTGCGCCACCACGTGAGCCCGAACGGCTACTACCGTGGTCGCAAGGTCATCAAGACCAAGAACGACTGATAGCTTCGCTAGGCGTGACGTTGCGTCTCGCTCGCGCATGCCTGTGGGTCGGACAATAATCGGTCAGACACAAAAAAGCGGCAAGATCGTTGCCGCTTTTTTGTTGGGCGCTCGGGATTCCCGCCGGGCGTGGCGTGCGCCGCCGCGCTATCCGTACCAGGAACAATGACGATCAAAATCGCTATCGACTGCATGGGCGGCGATCACGGGGTTTCCGTGACGGTGCCCGCGGCGATCAGTTTTCTTTCCCGCCACGACGATGCCGAGATGGTGCTGGTCGGCTTGCCCGACGCCATCCGGGCGCAGCTGAAGAAGCTGCACGCGCTGGACCATCCGCGCGTCAGCATCGTCGAGGCCACCGAGGTCATCACCATGGATGACCCGGTCGAGGTGGCCCTGCGCAAGAAGCGCGACTCCTCGATGCGCGTTGCCGTCACCCAGGTCAAGGAAGGCCTGGCCGGCGCCTGCATTTCCGCCGGCAACACCGGCGCGCTGATGGCGGTATCGCGCTACGTGCTGAAGACGCTCGAAGGCATCGAGCGGCCGGCCATCGCCACCACCATTCCCAATGAACAGGGCTGGGGCACCACGGTGCTCGACCTCGGCGCCAACGCCGACTGCGAGCCCGAGCACCTGCTGCAGTTCGCGCGCATGGCCGAGGCCATGGTGGCCGTCGTCGACCACAAGGAACACCCCACGGTGGGCCTGCTGAACATCGGCGAGGAAGTCATCAAGGGCAACGAGGTGGTCAAGCGCGCCGGCGAACTGCTGCGCGCCTCGGAGCTGAATTTCTACGGCAACGTGGAAGGCAACGACATCTTCAAGGGCACCACCGACATCGTGGTCTGCGACGGCTTCGTCGGCAATGTGGCGCTCAAGAGCACCGAGGGCCTGGCCAAGATGATCGGCAGCATGATCAAGGAAGAATTCACCCGCTCGTGGTTCACCAAGCTGCTGGCCGCGGTCGCCATGCCGGTGCTGTCGCGCCTGGCCAAGCGGCTCGACCCGGCGCGCTACAACGGCGCGTCGCTGCTGGGCCTGCGCGGGCTGGTGATCAAGAGCCACGGCTCGGCCGATGCCCATTCTTTTGAGTGGGCCATCAAACGCGGGTATGATGCCGCCAAGAATGGCGTGATCGCCCGCATTACCCGGGCCTTTGCCGATAAATCCAGCGCCGCAGGCGGTGCCCCGCCCGCCCCGGAGACAGAGGCGCCTGGCGCGCATCCCAGCCCCCACGTCGCCTGAGCGCCACGCGCGCCGGTCGAGCGTGCCGGCGGGCCATACGATCCGACAATACATGACCAAGTACGCAAAAATCATCGGTACCGGGAGCTACCTGCCTCCGCGGCGCGTGACCAACCATGAGCTGGCCGCGCAGCTTGCCGAGAAGGGCATCGAGACCAGCGACGAGTGGATCGTCTCGCGCAGCGGCATCTCGGCGCGCCACTGGGCCGAGCCCGATGTGACCAGCAGCACGCTGGCGGTCAAGGCAGCCGAGCAGGCCATCGAAGCCGCCGGCATCGACCGCCAGGACATCGACCTGATCATCGTCGCCACCTCGACGCCGGACTTCGTGTTTCCCAGCACCGCCTGCATCGTGCAGGAAAAGCTGGGCATCACCAACCATTGCCCGGCCTTCGACCTGCAGGCGGTGTGCTCCGGCTTTGTGTACGCGCTGGCCACCGCCGACAAGTTCATCCGCAGCGGCTCGCACCGCAACGTGCTGGTGATCGGCACCGAAGTGTTCTCGCGCATCCTGGACTTCAACGACCGCACCACCTGCGTACTGTTCGGCGACGGTGCCGGCGCGGTGGTGCTGTCGGCGTCCGACGAGCCGGGCATCCTGTCCAGCGCCATGCATTCGGACGGCAGCCATGTCGACATCCTTTGCGTGCCGGGCAACGTCGCCGGCGGCAACATCACCGGCAACCCGTTCCTGCACATGGACGGCCAGGCGGTGTTCAAGCTCGCCGTCAACGTGCTCGACAAGGTGGCGCGCGAAGCGATGGAAGCCGCCAGCGTGTCGCCCGACCAGGTCGACTGGCTGATTCCGCACCAGGCCAATATCCGCATCATGCAGGGCACGGCCAAGAAACTGGGCCTGCCGGCCGAGCGCATGGTCGCGACCGTGCACGAGCACGGCAATACCTCGGCCGCCTCGATCCCGCTGGCGCTGGACGTCGCCGTGCGCGACGGCCGCATCCGCCCGGGCCACACCGTGCTGATGGAAGGCGTGGGCGGTGGCTTCACCTGGGGCGCGGTGCTGCTGCGCATGTGATACGCGGCCGGTGCCATGGCATGCCGCGCAAGCAGGACTTGCCGCGGCGCCGGCCCCCGATTTCTTGTTAGGGTTTCCATCCGATGAAATTCGCTTTCGTATTTCCCGGCCAGGGTTCGCAGTCGGTCGGCATGCTCAATGCCTTCGCCGACAACGCCGTGGTGCGCGCCACCGTGGCAGAAGCCTCGGACGCGCTCGGCCAGGATCTCGGCCGCCTGATCGCCGAAGGCCCTGCCGAAGAACTGAACCTGACCACCAATACGCAGCCGGTGATGCTGACCGCCGCGGTAGCGATCTACCGCGCCTGGCTCGATGCCGGTGGCCCGGCGCCGGCGCTGGTGGCCGGCCACAGCCTGGGCGAGTACTCCGCGCTGGTGGCCGCGGGCGTGATCCCGTTTGCCGACGCCGTGCCGCTGGTGCGTTTCCGCGCGCAGGCCATGCAGGAAGCCGTGCCCGTGGGCGAGGGCGGCATGGCCGCGATCCTCGGCCTGTCGGATGACGACGTGCGCGCCGCGTGCGCAGAAGCGTCGGTTGCGGGCGTGGTCGAGGCCGTCAATTTCAACGCGCCGTCGCAGGTGGTGATCGCCGGCCACAAGGGCGCGGTCGAGAAGGCCTGCGAAGTCGCCAAGGCCAAGGGCGCGAAGCGCGCGCTGCCGCTGCCGGTGTCGGCGCCGTTCCATTCGTCGCTGCTCAAGCCGGCTTCCGACCGCCTGCGCGAGCGCATGACCGGCCTGGCTTTCTCGGCGCCGTCGATTCCGTTGGTGAACAACGTCGACGTCGCCATCGTCTCCGATCCGGAGGCGATCAAGGATGCGCTGGTGCGCCAGGCCGCAGCGCCGGTGCGCTGGGTCGAGTGCGTGCAGAAGATTGCCGCCGAAGGCATCACCCACGTGATCGAATGCGGCCCGGGCAAGGTGCTGGCGGGCATGACCAAGCGCATCGACGGCAGCCTGAGCGGCGGCGCGATCTTCGATCCGGCCTCGCTGCAGGACACGCTGGCATTGCTCAAGTAAGCAACAGGACAACCGCATGACCAAACTACTCGACAACCAGGTTGCGCTGGTCACCGGCGCCTCGCGCGGCATCGGCCGCGCCATCGCGCTGGAACTGGCCCGGCAGGGCGCCACCGTGATCGGCACTGCGACCAGCGAAGCCGGCGCGGCCGGCATTACCGACTACCTCGGCGCCGAAGGCCTGAAGGGCAGGGGCGCCGTGCTCAACGTCAACGACGCCGCTGCCTGCGACGCGCTCATCGACGAGATCGTCAAGAGCCATGGCGGCATCGGCGTGCTGGTCAACAATGCCGGCATCACGCAGGACCAGCTGGCGATGCGCATGAAGGACGAGGACTGGCTGGCCGTGATCCAGACCAACCTGACTTCGGTGTTCCGTCTGTCGCGCGCGGTACTGCGCCCGATGATGAAGGCGCGCCAGGGCCGCATCATCAACATCACCTCGGTGGTGGGCTCGGTCGGCAATCCCGGCCAGATGAACTACTCCGCGGCCAAGGCCGGCGTGGCCGGCATGACCCGCTCGCTGGCCGCCGAGATCGGCAGCCGCAACGTGACCGTCAACTGCGTCGCGCCGGGCTTTATCGATACCGACATGACCAAGGCGCTGTCCGAAGAGCAGCATGCTTCGCTCAAGACGCAGATCCCCCTGGGCCGCCTCGGACAGCCCGAGGATATCGCCAATGCGGTGGCCTTCCTGGCCGGTCCGCAAGCCGCCTACATCACCGGCACCACCCTGCATGTGAACGGCGGGATGTACATGAATTAATGGTTTTCCGGCGCGGTTTTTTCGGCCGAGAAGCCGGAAGAAGCTGCCGGAAGTCGTACTTTTCCGAGCCAATCGGGCGCGATTCTTGCAAAGCTTGGCAGGCAGCATTTCTGTTGTCCCAAACCTGCTAAAATGCGCCCACTTTTTGTCGAACTTCCCTGGAGGGTTACATGGACAATATCGAACAACGCGTCAAGAAAATCGTGGCAGAACAGCTTGGCGTGGCCGAGGCAGACATCAAGAACGAATCCTCGTTCGTGAACGATCTCGGTGCGGACTCGCTGGACACGGTTGAACTCGTGATGGCGTTGGAAGATGAATTCGGCATGGAAATTCCTGATGAGGAAGCCGAAAAGATCACGACCGTGCAACAGGCTATCGACTACGCCACCGCGCACGTCAAGGCCTAAGCCCGTCGTCTCTGCATTCCGAGCCACAGAAGGCAGGTGGGCGGGCCGTTGCGGCCGCGCCTTGCTGTTTTCTGTGGCTTTCGTCTGTTCGAAGAAGCAGAATGGAATGAGCTTCGCCGCGCGGCCCGCTGGACCGGCGGCGCGCAGCTCCGCGTTCCGTTCCCGTTTCACGCACCCGTAGGAAAACATAGTGAGCCGTCGTCGCGTCGTCGTCACTGGGCTTGGCCTTGTGTCTCCGGTCGGAAACACGGTTGCCGAAGGCTGGGCCAACCTGGTAGCCGGCAAGTCCGGCATCGCCACCATCACCAAATTCGATCACTCCGCGCTGTCCGTGCACTTCGCCGGCGAGGTGAAGGGTTTCAATGCCGAGGACTACATCCCGGCCAAGGAAGCCCGCAACATGGATACGTTTATCCATTACGGCATCGCGGCCGGGACGCAGGCGCTGAAGGACAGCGGCCTGGAAGTGACCGAAGCCAATGCCGAGCGCATCGGCGTGCTGGTCGGCTCGGGCATCGGCGGCCTGCCGATGATCGAAGATACCCATGCCGTGCTGAGCGAGCGGGGTCCGCGCCGGATTTCGCCGTTCTTCGTGCCCGGCTCGATCATCAATATGATCGCCGGCCACCTGTCGATCATCCACGGCATCAAGGGCCCGAACCTGGCCGCCGTGACGGCATGCACCACCGGGCTGCACAGCATCGGCCTGGCCGCCCGCCTGATCCAGGCCGGCGATGCCGACGCCATGCTGGCGGGCGGCGCCGAATCGACCGTGTCGCCGCTGGGCATCGGTGGCTTCGCGGCGGCGCGCGCGCTGTCGACTCGCAACGATGATCCGGCAGCGGCCTCGCGTCCGTGGGACAAGGACCGCGACGGCTTCGTGCTGGGCGAGGGCGCCGGCGTGATGATGCTGGAAGAGTACGAGTCGGCCAAGGCGCGCGGCGCCCGCATCTATGCCGAGCTGATCGGCTTCGGCATGAGCGGCGACGCCTACCACATGACCGCACCGAACATGGACGGCCCGCGCCGCTGCATGGTCAACGCGCTCAAGGATGCCGGCATCAACACCGACCAGGTGCACTACCTGAACGCGCACGGCACCTCCACGCCGCTGGGCGACAAGAACGAGTCCGATGCAATCAAGGCGGCGTTCGGCGACCAGGCCTACAAGATGGTGGTGAACTCGACCAAGTCGATGACCGGCCACCTGCTGGGCGGCGCCGGTGGCCTGGAATCGGTCTTCACCGTGCTGGCGCTGCACAACCAGGTCTCGCCGCCGACGATCAACCTCGACAACCAGGATCCCGAGTGCGACCTGGACTACGTGGCCAACACGGCGCGCGAGATGAAGATCGACGTGGCGGTGAAGAACAACTTCGGTTTCGGCGGTACCAACGGCACACTTGTTTTCCGCCGCGCCTGATCCGTGGTTGAGGCGGGCCCTTAAGGGATCTTTTGAAGGGTTCCTTAAGGTGCTGCGCCATGGCAGGGTCCACCCGCTGGTGTGGGCCCTGTTCGTGTTTTGTGCCGGCGAATTGCTGGCGCTCGCGCTGCTGGCGCTCACGCTGGCGGACGCCATCGCCGGCAGCCAGGCCGGATTCCTGTGGTGGCACCTCGCCGCGGGCATCGGCCTCGCGCTGGCCGCCGCGGCGACACTGCACGCATGGCCCGCATGGTGGCGCGGCCTGCGCTGGAGCTGTACGGCGGTGCAGGACGCCGATGCCGAAGGGCCCCTGCGACTCTGGATCGAAGCACCGGGCGGTGCGCGACACGAGGTCATCGTGCGGCAGTGCTGGCAGATTGGAGGCGCCACAGTGGTGTGCCTTGCCCCCGGCGGTCCGGCCACGCCCGGCGTCATTCTTCTCCCCTGGCAGGCAGCTGGCCCCGAGCTGGCGCGATGGCTGCGACGGTCCGCGCGAGTTGCACAGCGGGTGCAACCTGAGGCACGGGCAGGGAACGATTTTGTTAGCTTGCGGTCACAGGATGCGCGTTGCTTCACCGGGCGGGCTGAGAATCGTAGGTAAAATACAACGTTTGTCGTGACGACCAAACCAAGAGATACACTGCAGGTGAGCCATACGTGAGCGAACGCGAAGCCGATCAGCTCCTAGTTGAACGCGTCCAGCAGGGCGACAAGCGGGCCTTTGAACTTCTGGTAACCAAATACCATCGGAAGATCATTCGCCTGATTTCGCGCCTGGTCAGGGATCCCGCTGAAGTCGAGGATGTGGCGCAGGATGCCTTCATCAAGGCATACCGCGCCTTGCCCCAGTTCCGCGGGGAGTCGGCCTTCTACACGTGGCTGTACCGGATCGCCGTCAACACCGCCAAGAACTACCTGGCCACCCAGGGCCGCCGCCCGGAAGCGTCCAGCGATATCGATGCGGAAGAGGCTGAAACTTTTGCGGACGGTGAACAACTAAGGGATATCAATACGCCGGAGTCGATGCTTCACACGCGACAAGTCGCCGAGACGGTGAACCGCGCGATGGAAGCACTTCCGGAAGAATTGCGGACCGCCATCACGCTGCGCGAGATCGAGGGCCTCAGCTATGAGGAAATCGCCGAAGCGATGGGATGCCCGATCGGCACGGTGCGCTCGCGGATCTTCCGCGCGCGCGAGGCGATTGCCGAACGCTTGCGCCCGCTGCTGGGAACGGCAGAAGGCAAGCGGTGGTAAATCAGTGGTAAGTGGCGGTCCAGGTGGTAGAGAAGAATGTCGTGCGGCCAGCGTTGCAGCCTATTCCTGCATCGATAAGCGACAGCAGTAACGGGATTATCGGTGTTCAATGGAATGTCTTGGGGTGGGAAATGGGTCAGGCTCATAAGCAGTCGGTTCATGTAGTGGAAGCAGCGGAGCAGGTCTCCGTATTGATGGATGGCGAACTGGCGCCGCACGAAGTCGATGCCGTGCTGGATCTCGCGAAGAGCGAGGCCGGCCTTTCCGACTGGACCACATACCAGTTGATCGGCGACGCATTGCGTTCCGAAGACCTGACGCAGGCGGGTTCCACCGCCGATTTCCTTTCGCGTTTCTCCGCGCACCTTGAAGCCGAGCCGCACGTGCTGGTGCCCGCGGTGGCGCAGGCCGGCGCCCGCCATCGCCTGCTGGTCAGGCCGTCCTGGGTGCGCCGCGTGATGCCGGGTACCGCGATCGCTGCTGCCGTCGCCGCGGTCAGCTGGGTGGTGGTGCCGCAGTTGCGCGGTCCGGCTACGGTCGGAACGCCTGACGCCGTAGTGGCCCGCGCCGAGCAGCCGGCTGCCGGCCAGGCCGCCGGCATCGTCACGGTCGCCGCGGACACGCCGCAAATGATCCGCGACCCGCGCCTGGACGAATACCTGCGTGCGCATCGCACTTCAGTGGCAACGGATGCTTTCGTGCCGACCATGCGCACGGTTGCCAACGGTGCAAACTTCACTCAGGAAAATACGCAGGAATAATGCCGGACATGCATAAAGGAGGTTCGTCCGCCCATGTAGCGGGCGCGCAGAGAATTAGGGCCCTGCGTAGGTCCTTTTTTCTGGCCTTGTGTCTGAGCGCTGCAGCGGCCACCGCGCAGCCCGCGGACAGTACGCTGAACCGACGCGACGCCACTGCCTGGCTCAACAAGATCCATAAAGCCGCACAGCGCGAGAACTATGTCGGCACGCTGATCTATCAGCGCGGCAGCGTCATGCACGCCTCGCGTATCCAGCATTACAGCGACCTCGTCCACAATGAATTCGAGCGGCTGGAAACCCTCGACGGCAAGCCGCGCGAAGTGCTGCGGCAAAACGACGTGGTACACAGCCTGATCCCGGAAGCCAAGCTGGTGGTGGTAGAAAAGCAGGAAGCCAAGGACCGCTTCCCGGCGCTGCTCGCCACCAACAAGAACGACGTGCTCGACCTGTACGACATGCGCAAGATGCCCGCCGAGCGCGTGGCCGGCATGGAGTGCGAGGTCTTTGCGCTGGAGCCGCACGATACCGCGCGCTATGCGGTGCGCCTGTGGGCGGAGAAGAACTCGGGCCTGCTGATGCGCGCGCAGACCATCGGCGACGGCGGCAAGGTGCTGGAGCAGGTGGCGTTTTCCCAGGTGCAGATCGGCGTCCCGTCCGAGAAGCAGCGCATCCTTGGCGCGATCAAGAATTCCAGCAACTGGAACCACTACGAGGTGACCTACCAGCCCACCAATATCGCCGACGAGGGTTGGTCGATCGCGGTGCCGCTCAAGGGGTTCCAGAAGATCCGCGAGGTTCGCCGCCCGCTCGGCGAGCTGCGCACGCCCAACCCCGGCAATGCCCGCGGGCAGGTGTTCGAAGTGCTGCAGGTCGTCTATAGCGACGGGCTGACCGGCCTGTCGGTCTTTATTGAGCCGGTTTCCGAGCAACGTGCGCGCCGCGAAGGCGTGGCCGCGCTCGGCGCGACGCAGGTCGTGGTGCGCCGGGTTGCCGATTTCTGGATCACCGTGGTGGGCGAGGTGCCGGCGGGCACCGTGCGCCAGTTTGCGACGGCCGTAGAGTACCGTCCGCCCAAGACGGTACACTGAGCGTGAGCAGGTGCGGACGGCGCCCGGATTCCGCCCGGGGCTGGCTCAATGAAACCTGCGCAAGGGTCCCCGCCACGGGATCGCATCCAGTCGGTTTTTTCTTCTTTTCGCTGAATCCCGGGAGTTGTCGATGATGTTCAGATCTCCAGCCCTGGCGCGGGCCGTGGTCATGGCTGCCATGATGCTGCTCGGCCCGACCGTTGCCGAAGTCAGCCACGCCCAGGCCGCTGCCTCCAATTACAACCTGCCCGACTTCACCGATCTGGTGGAGAAGGCCAGCCCGGCCGTGGTCAATATCCGCACCACCGAACTGGTGCGCCAGCGCGGCG
>JABFVP010000421.1 GCA_013362725.1 Cupriavidus sp. | reverse complement strand
AACCAGTGGGGCGAGCTGGCGTTGGGCCGGCAGTACACCACCGCCAACACCATGCTGTACTACGTCGATCCGCTTGGCGTGGGCGCGGCGCCGTCCAATGCGTGGATGGTCTACCTGACCGGCCAGCGCTACGACAACGCCGTCACCTATACCGGCAATTTCGGCCCGGTGTCGGTGATCGCGGAATACGCGCTGGGCGAGACCGCGGGCAACACCCGCGCGATGTCGTCGATGTCGTTCGGCGTCAAGTACGCGGCCGGGCCGATCACCGCCGTCGGCGACTTCCAGCAGACCCGCGACAGCCAGAGCCGCAACGCCAACATTTACCTGGCCGGCCTGAAGGCCGCGCTTGGCCGCGCCAGCCTGTTCGCCAACTACATCCACAGCGACCGCGACGCGGGCTTCGACGCGTCGAAAGGCGGCACCGATACGGCCACCATCACCAGCATGTCGACCGCGGCCACGCCGGCCAACCGTGCGGCGATCAGCTCGGTGTTCGGCGGCAGCCGCCACGACGACTTCTTCACGCTGGGCGTGAGCTACGCCGTGACCGGCAACGTCACCCTGACCGGCAGCGTGATGCACAACCGCACCCGCGCCGACAACTTCAGCGGCAACCGCACCACCGCGTACGCCGTTGCCGACTACGCCTTCAGCAAGCGCACCGACGCCTACCTGGCACTGGCTTACGACCGTGTGCACGGAGGCTGGTCGGGCCTGTTCGGCAACAACACCACCAGCTGGACCGGCGGCAGCGGCACGCCGCTGGACGGGCGCGACACGCAGACCACGGTGATGGTCGGGCTGCGCCACCAGTTCTGATCGATTCGTAGAACGCCCCGCCCGCGCCGCGCGGCCGGGGCAAACCTTTGGAGAAAGCCATGGCCCTGCAGCAGACGCTGGTCATTCACGAAGCCCTGGACAGCCCGCACGCCAACGGCGCGGTCGTCAGCGAACTGTTCGCGCCGTACGCCGACGCTGGCGTGTCGGTGCAAGTCAACACGGTCCACAACGCGCCACCCGAGAACACCGCCAACACCACCGACTTCATCACCATCGTGATCCCGGGCAGCGCCGGCAAGCGCGGCGGCGGCAAGGCGCCGACGCTGGGCGTGATCGGCCGCAACGGCGCCATCGGCGCGCGTCCGGAGCTGGTGGGGCTGGTGTCCGATGCCGATGGCCCGATCGGCTGCCTGGCGGTCGCGCTCAAGCTGGCGCAGATGAAGGCGCGCGGCGACCACGTGGCGGGCGACGTGATCGTGACAACGCACCTGTCGACCAATGTCTCGATGGTGCCGCACGATCCGGTGCCGTTCATGGGCATGCCGGTGTCGTCCGACACCATGAACGACTACCAGGTGCTGTCGGAAATGGATGCGATCCTGTCGATCGATGCGTCCAAGGGCAACAGCATCGTCAAGCACCGCGGCTTTGCGATTTCGCCGACGGCGATGCAGGGCTATATCCTGCGCGTCGCCCCGGATCTGGTGGCGACCATGGAATCGACCACCGGCTGCCCGGCGGTGACCTTCCCGATCTCGCTGCAGGACATCACGCCGTACCACAACGGCCTGTACCACTTCAACAGCATCATGCAGCCGCACGTGGCCACGCAGGCGCCGGTGGTGGGCGTGGCGGTGACGGCGCAGTCGGTGGTGTCGGGCAGCGCGACCTCGGCCAACCACGAGGTCGACATCGCCGAGGCGGTGCGCTTCTGTGTCGAAGTGTCCAAGCGCTTCGGCGCCGGCAAGTGCCAGTTCTTCAATGCCGCCGAGTGGCAGAAGATCCGCGCGATCTACCCGGACCTGTCGGTGTTCCAGACCGCCGGCCAGCGCTGAGGCCCGCGGCTCAGCGTGCCGTCGCCTGGCCCGGCCCGGGATGGGTGACGGCGGGCGGCACGGTGGCGCCGTGCCGCCGCTTCCATTCGTCGAAGCCGCCGGCCAGCGCCCAGGTCCTGGCATAGCCGGCCACGCGCAGCCGTTCGGCCAGCAGCGCCGCCGACATCTCGTTGGGGCAGGCGCAATAGACCACGATGTCGGCCTCGGCCGGCGCCACGCCAAGCGCGTCGAGGCTGTCGAGCGCGCCTTGCATGTCGAGCACCATCGAGCCGGGAATGCGCTCCATCGGCAGGTCGCCATGGGCGCGCACGTCGATCACGACCGGCAGCGCGCCGGCCAGCCGGCGCGATTCCAGCTCATCCACGCTCATGCGCGGCACGCGCCTGGTAATGCGCAGCAGCCGCAGGCGGCGCCACGAGCGCCATGCCAGGAATACCAGGAAGGCCCCCACCACCGTCACCAGCGCCATATGGCCGTAGGTGCTGAAGCCCTCAAGAATGGCGTCGATAAAGTCGCTGAACACCACGCCGATCAGCAGGCCGCTGCCGGCCCATACCAGCGCACCGATCGCGTCGTAGAACAGGAATACCGGCAGCGGCGTGCCGGTCATGCCGGCCATCGCGGTCGACAGCGCGCCGGCACCCGGCAGCAGCTTGGCGACCACCAGCGAGCGCGGCCCTACGCGCAGGTACAGCGACTGGGTCTGGCGGATGCAGGAATCGGGCGAGATCGAAACCTTGCAGATGGTGCGCAGCATCGGCTGGCCCAGCCGGCGCCCGGCGAAGTACCAACCAGTGTCGGCGATCAGGCAGGCGACGATGACGGCCGCCAGCACCGCGCCGATCGACGGCCCGGTCTCCTGCACGCCCAGCGCGCCGGCGACGAACAGCATCGGATAGGCCGGCACCGGCAGGCCGGCCTGCTCCACCAGCACGTTGAGGAACACCAGCATCAGCCCGTGGTTTTCCAGCAAGGCCTGTAACTCTCCCACCGCGCTCTCCCTTTTGGCTCAGGACGCCAGTGTGCCAGCCGGCGGCTCGCCGTGGCGTGGAAGCTTTGCATGGTCGATTCAAATTGATTGAGTGGAGCATGCGGCATTTGACTTACGTTGTCCTACAACATCCGCTGCCGGGCGCACACCGTCCGGACGTCCGCAGGAACCTAATTC
>JABFVP010000129.1 GCA_013362725.1 Cupriavidus sp. | reverse complement strand
CCACGCCCAGCGCCAGCACCGCCGGCCATTTGCCTTGCATGTCCCAGCGCAGGCCCAGCAGCGGCAGGCACGCCGCCAGTGTCAGTGCGCCGATAAGAACGCGCACGAAGGCGGCCGGCACCGGCCCCAGCACCGGCGCGCCGATGCGGATAAACAGGAAACTGCCACCCCAGAGGGCGGCCAGAGCCAGCAGGCGGAGCAGGTCGAGCGGTTTCATCGGTCAGGCGAGGCGCGCCGCGCCGGCATGGTTGGCGATGCCGCATTGAACGCCGGCGCAGCGCCGATCGCAAGCCGGATTCGGACCTGTGGCCCGGTAGCAGCGCCTCCGGGCAACCGGGGGGAACAACACGATTGCCAACAAGTTGACGGATCTACCGGGAATTTGTGCGCCGTTTCCGCCACAATGTCACAAAAACACGTCACTTCCTTACCGGGACCTTTCACCATGCCCCACCGCAGGAGGGGACCCCTCGCCGACGCGTGACAATCCGCATTCGATTAAATTAAAATCTGGTCTGCGCCAGAGTTAATTGACCCCTCCGACGCATTCCCGACAAGCCGCCAGGCCTCCTGGCGGCTTCTTTTTTTGTTCCGGTAAAATGCGCGTTGCCCGGTGCACCGGCAGGCGACATCCCAATGAGCCGCCCGTCCCGCGGCGCTGCCGGCATCACATCGACCGCATCCTGCGTCAACCGGCGCGGCGTCGGCCGCGTTGCCAACCCACATGAAACGACAGTTCCTGGGCCTGCTGGCCCGCGTCTACGTCCTGCAATTCGCGCTGGAAGTCCCCGCCACGGTCGCCATGCTGGCCGACATGCTGCTCGAATATGGCTTCCAGGTCGATATCGGCTCGGTGCGCCCGTTGCTGCGCGCGCTGCAAATGGAAGGCTACCTGGAAAGCGTACTGCGTGACGGCATCGGCCGGGTCTACCTGCTGACCGAACGCGGCCGCGAAGAACTGCAGGCCAGCCGCCAGCGCATCGACGACCTCTACCGCCGCCTGCACGCCGGCCTGCCCGTGAACGACGACGCGCAGCGCCCGGCCTGAGCCTGGCCTGGCAAAGGCGGCCGCGGCGCCGACAGCGTACCCGTTTCTGCGGGCTGCCCTGGTCATCGCGGCGGCGCGGACTCAGGCCTGCTGCGGTGTGGAGACGATGGACACGTCAGTGTCGGGCACCGGCAGCGGCTTGCGCAGTACATCGCGCAGCGCCTGCTGCGGCACGCCCTGGCTGAACAGGAAGCCCTGCAACCCGTCGCATCCCTGCGTGCGCAGGAAGGCAAACTGCGCCGCGGTCTCCACGCCTTCGGCGATGACCTTGAGATGCAGCTGGTGGCCCAGCGCGATGATCGCCGCGGCCACGGCCTGGTCGTGGCCCGGCGTGGCCACGCCGTCGACGAAGGACTTGTCGATCTTGAGCCGGCTGATCGGCAAACGGGTCAGGTAATTGAGCCCGGAATAGCCGGTGCCGAAATCGTCGATCGACAGGCCCACGCCCAGTTCGCGCAGGCGGCGGAAGGTTTCGATGGTGGTCTCGCCGCCATCGACCAGGATGCCCTCGGTGACTTCAATCACCAGCCCCTGCGGCGGCAGTCCCGCCTGCTGCAGGCAGCGCGCCACGGTGTCAGGGAAGTCGGCCTGGCGCAGCTGCAGCGGCGAAATATTTACCGCCACCTCGAGCTCGCGCCCCAGCTCCGTGCGCAAGGCCTGGATCTCGCGGCAGGCGGTGGCCAGGGCCCATTCCCCCAGCGGCACCACCAGGCCGCTCTGCTCGGCAATGGGGATGAACTCGGCCGGCTGCATCACGCCGCGCTCGGCGGTCTCCCAGGTGATCAGCGCCTCGACCGCGGGGATGGTCAGCGTGGCGGTATCGACGATCGGCTGGTAGCGCAGCCGGAATTCGTTGCCGGCCAGCGCGCGCCGCAGCAGGCCTTCGATGGTGAAGCGCGCCAGCGAGGCCTCGGCCATGGCGCTGGCAAAGCGGCACAGGCGCGCGCGCCCGCCCTGCTTGGCGGCGTAGACCGCCGAGTCGGCGGACTTGAGCAGTTCGGTCAGCGAGTCGCCGTCGTCGGGAAACACCGCCATGCCGATCGACGGCGTCACGCGCAGGCGCTGGCCGCCCGCAAGCAGCTCTTCGTTGACGCGTGCCTGGATCTTGGCGGCGATCAGTTCGGCCTCGCTGTCGTGGCGCAGGCCGCCCAGCACCACGCCGAACTCGTCGCCGCCCATGCGCGCCACCAGGTCGCCCTGGCGCACCGTGCCCTTGATGCGGTCGGCCATGGTGCGCAGCACGTCGTCGCCCACCGGGTGGCCGAGCGAATCGTTGATGCGCTTGAAGTGGTCCAGGTCGAGCAGCATCAGCGCCACGCGCTCGCCGCGGGTGCGCGCGTGCAGCAGCAGGGCCTGGGCGCGCTCGCTCAGCTCGGCGCGGTTGGGCAGGCCCGTCAGCGGATCGTGCAGTGCCAGATGGCGGATGTACTCGTCCACGCGCAGGCGCTCGGTCAGGTCGTAGCCAATCGCCTGGTAGCCGGGCGACGGCACGGCGCATGAGCTCACGGGCGACGCGGGCACCGACACGGCCGACACCGCCAGCCGCACCGGCATGCGCGAGCCGCCCTTGCGCACCCAGCTCCATTCGCGTTCATCGGTCAGCCCCAGCCGCGGCTTGGCCAGCAGCGCGGGCAGTCCCGGCGGCACCGGCGCGCCCAGCTCGGCGCTGAGCGCGCGCGCGTGGTCGGCCAGTTCGGCGGCGACATGCAGGCCGGTCATGGTCATGTGGCCGACCAGTTCGGCGCTGCTGTACCACAGCATGCGCTGGCCGGCCGCGTTGATGCCGGTGATCAGGCCGTGGTCGTCGAAGGTGATCACGCAGAAGGCGGCGTGGTCGATTAGTCCGGCATAGCGCGCCGCCTGCACCGCGGCGGCGTCCTGCGCGCGCCGCTCGGGCGCGAGGTCTGTCACCGCCCACAGCCAGTGCGGCGCGGCGCCGTCGCCGGCGGATAGCGGTGCGG
>JABFVP010000292.1 GCA_013362725.1 Cupriavidus sp. | reverse complement strand
TCACGCGGCGCGACGAGTCCGGATCGAGCGAGGCGATCGGCTCGTCGGCCAGGATCACGCTGGCGTTCTGCACCAGCGTGCGCGCAATCGCGGCGCGCTGCTGCTGGCCGCCCGACAGCGTCGAGGCACGTTGAAAGGCATAGTCGTCTATACCAACTTGCGCGAGCGCATCCAGCCCGCTGCGGATTTCATCGGCCTTGAACCAACGCAGCAGGCCGCGCCATTTGGGTACGCGCGCCAGCATGCCGACCAGCACATTGGTGATGAGCGGCAGGCGCCCCACCAGGTTGAACTGCTGGAACACGAAGCCGATCTCGCGCCGCACCTGGCGTACGTTGCCCGCCAGCCGGCCGTTGCGCTGCACGTGGCGGCCATTGACCAGGATCTCGCCGGCGCCGGCGTCGCCGGTGACGAAGCCTGCCACGTGGCGCAGCAGCGTAGACTTGCCCGATCCGGAGGCGCCCAGCAGGGCGACCATCTCGCCCGGTGCGATCTGCAGCGTGACATCGTCAAGCGCCTTGCGGTCCGCGCGGAACGATTTGCTCAAGCCGCGGACTTCAATTGCGTGCGTCATGTCGACTCTCCTGACTTGAATGACCTGCGCATTCTGGCGGGGGTGGATGACAGAACGATGACTGGCGGCGCGATCCGGAACGGTCATCTGGCACCGGTTTTGTGCGGACGGGTTCGGGGAGCCGGTAAAGTCTTGTTTATTTCCCGCGCCGGCCGCGCTGCTTGCCGGCGCGCCACGGTCCGACGATTTGATATGAACAAAACTCTTCAAAGGGCGATGCAAGCCATTGCCGCCGCCGCGGCGCTGCTGTGCGGCGCCGGTGCCCATGCCGCCGAGCGTGTCGATGCGGCTGCGCTCAAGCGTGTCGTCGACGCGGCGATCCAGCCGGTGATGCAGGCGCACGACGTGCCGGGCATGGCGGTGAGCGTCACGGCCGGCGGCAAGCAGTACGACTTCCACTATGGCGTCGCCGCCAAGGCGGGCCGCCGCAAGGTCGACGCCGATACGCTGTTCGAGATCGGCTCGGTCAGCAAGACCTTCACCGCAACGCTGGCCGCGTATGCGCAGGCCCGGGGCGACCTGTCGCTGAGCGACAATGCCGCGAAATACCTGCCGCAACTCGCAGGCAGCAGCGTGGGCGCAACCAGCCTGCTGGACCTGGGCACGTATGCGGCCGGCGGTCTGCCGCTGCAGTTTCCGGAGACCGTCACCGACAACGGCAAGATGGTCGACTATTTCCGCGGCTGGCGTCCCCGGTATGCCGCCGGGACCCAACGGCAGTACTCGAATCCCAGCATCGGCCTGTTCGGCTACCTGGCCGCGCGCAGCATGGGCCAGCCGTTCGAAGTGCTGATGGAGCAGACGCTGTTCCCCGCGCTCGGGCTCGGCAACACCTACCTCACGGTGCCGAAGGCCCGCATGAAGGACTATGCCTATGGCTACGCCAGGGACGGCAAGGCGGTCCGCGTCACGCCCGGCGTGCTGGATGCCGAGGCCTACGGCGTAAAAAGCACCTCGTCCGACATGATGCGCTTCGTCATGGCCAATATCGACAGCAGCGGGCTGGACCAGACCTTGCGGCGCGCGCTGGCCACCACCCGCACCGGCTACTTCAAGGTCGGCGACATGGTGCAGGGGCTGGCGTGGGAAATGTACCCCTGGCCGGCCCAGCGCGACAGCGTGCTCGCCGGCAGTTCGCCGCAGGTGGTGTTCGAGGCCAACCCGGTGATGCGGCTGGAGCCGCCGCAGGCGGCGCGCAGCGCCATGCTGGTCAACAAGACCGGCTCGACCAATGGCTTCGGCGCCTATGTCGCCTACGTGCCATCGCAGCGCATCGGCATCGTGATGCTGGCAAACAAGAACTACCCGGTCGCGGAGCGGGTGAAGGCCGCGTTCAGGGTGCTGCAGTATCTGGACGGACAGCCGGTGGGGGAGGGCAAGCCTTGAAGGGTGAATGACGCGGTTGACTTCGTGGATGCGCCGGCCCACACCCCCGCCCCTCTCCCGCAAGCGGGAGAGGGGAGCAAACAGGGGCGGGCAAGAAGAGCCAGAGGGATCGCCAGCGACAACGCAATGCAGCGCTGCAGAACTTTGAAGAGCCCAAATTTTTCATCGGCGACGGAATAGTCCTGGCGCCTCGCGTGTATACGCAGGAAACTATCCCGGTCCGGGCACACCCTGGCCGGGCCAACCGGAGACCCTGCGATGCAACAGAGATCCCCACGCCATGGCGCCGGCACCGTGGTACGCGCCCTGGCGGCACTGTGCCTGCTGGCGGCAAGCCTGGCCGCGCCGGCCCAGGATGCGCACCAGCACCCGGGCCAGGCGGCGCCGCCGCCCTTCGTCGCCAGTACCGCCAAGCCCTATGCCGGCCTGATCGATGACGCCATGGGCGTGATGCACCACGGCATGACGCAAGCCCCCACCAACGGCATCCCTGACCATGACTTCGTCGCCATGATGATCCCGCACCACCAGGGCGCGATCGACATGGCCAAGGCGCTGCTGCTGTACGGCAAGGATCCGGCGCTGCGCAATCTTGCGCAGGGCATCATCACCGAGCAGCAGAACGAGATACGGCTGATGCAGGCGTGGCTGCAGCGCCACCAGGCACAGCCGTCCCAGTCCACGCCGCCGCGTTGACCGGCCCATGCCGGTCGCGCGCCTCGTGCCAACCGCATCCTTCCCTCTGACCGCCATGAAGAAGAACACGCTTGTCGCCCTGGCCATTTCACTCGGCGCGCCGCTGGCCGGCGCCGCCCCGCAACCGCAGGACCGCGTCTATACCGCGGACCAGAACAGCAACACCGTGTCGGTGATCGACCCCGCCGCCAACCGGCTGCTGGGACAGATCCGGCTCGGCAATGCACGCCCCGACGTGCTGTCGCCGCTGTACAAGGGCGAGCTCAACGTCCACGGCCTGGGCTTCTCCCCGGACCACCGGACGCTGATCGCTATCTCCAATGGCTCCAACTCGGTCGCGTTCATCGATACCGCCACCAACCGGGTC
>JABFVP010000328.1 GCA_013362725.1 Cupriavidus sp. | reverse complement strand
CGAGCCGGGCGCAGGCCGCGCGCACCGCGGCGCCGGCGCCTGTCAGGCGCACGTGCAGCACGCCCGCATGCCACACCGAAGACGCCAGCGGCAGCGGCTGCCCGCCCCACTGGTTCAGTTGCCGGATGGCTTCGGCCTGCGCCATCTCGAAGCGCAGCGTGGCCTCGTCGAACGGCGCCGGCAGCACCTTGACCGAAACCTGCAGGATCAGCCCGAGCGTGCCGAGCGAGCCCGCCAGCAGCCGCGACACGTCATAGCCCGCCACGTTCTTCATCACCTGGCCGCCGAAGTCCATCACCTCGCCGCGGCCGTCCATCAACTGCGCGCCCAGCACGAAGTCGCGCAGCGCGCCCACCGACTGCCGGCGCGGGCCCGACAAGCCGGCGGCGACGGCACCACCCAGCGTCGCCACGCTGGGCTGCCCCGGTAGCGCGAAGTGGGGCGGCTCGAACGCCAGGATCTGGCGCTTGTCCGCCAGCGCGGCTTCGATCTCGGCCAGCGGCGTGCCGCAGCGCGCGGTGATCACCAGCTCGGCCGGGTCATAGTCGACGATGCCGGTGTAGGCGCGCGTATCCAGCAGCTGGCCTTGCGGCGGCTGGCCGTAGAAGTCCTTGCTGCCACCACCGCGCAGCCGCAGCGGGGAGCGGGTTTCGGTGGCTTGCCGGACGGCGTCGCGGAAGGCGTCGAGGGTGGCTTGCATAGGCATGGGGGTCGGGAAAGGGCGGCTCAGTCGCCGGTGCGCCCGCCGGGCACTTCCGGCCGGTCGTTCTGGTAGTCGGGCAGGTGGCTGCCGCAGTGCTTGCAATAGCTGGCGTCGGGATCGTGGCCTTCGGTGAGGCAGTGGGTGCAGGTGCGCGTGGTCAGCGGCCGCTTCATGATGCTGGCGGCCAGCTCGGCGCCGACGATGCCGGTGGGAAAGGCGATGATGCCGTAGCCCAGCAGGATCGTCAGCGAGGTGATGAACTGCCCCAGCGCCGTCTTCGGCACCATGTCGCCGAAGCCGGTGGTGGTCAGCGTCACCACCGCCCAGTACATGCTGACCGGGATGCTGTGGAAGCCGTGCTCCGGGCCCTCGACCACGTACATCACCGTACCGAGGATTACGGTGATGATGAACACTGCGGCCAGGAACACGAAGATCTTGCGCCGGCTGTTGACCAGCGCGCGGTACAGGATCTCGGCTTCCTCGAAGTACACCGTCAGCTTCAGGATCCGGAACACGCGCAGCAGCCGCAGCAGGCGCACGTCGATCAGGAAATGAAGTTCCGGCACGAAGAACGCCAGCCAGGTCGGCATGATCGAGATGAAGTCGATGATGCCGTAGAAGCTCAGCACATAGCGCCACGGCCGCCGCACCACCAGCAGGCGCATGGCGTACTCGGCCGTGAACAGCAGCGTGAACATCCATTCCAGCGCCGTGAAGGCGCGGCCCAGTCGCTGGCTCACCGCCGGCAGGCTGTCGAGCATCACGATCGTCACGCTGGTGACGATGGCGAGCAGCAGCGCGACATCGAACAGGCGGCCCCCGCGCGTATCGGCCTCGAAGATGATGGTGTACCAGCGCTGGCGCCAGCCGGCCTCGGGCTGGCCCAGGCGCTGGCGCACCACGGCTTCCTGGTGCTGGCGCCGGCGGGGATTCTCTCGCATGGCCTGGCTCAGAAGCGCGGCAGCTCGGGATGCGGCAGCAGGCCCTTCTTGACGTGCATCTTGCCGTATTCGGCGCAGCGCGCCAGCGTGGGGATGGCCTTGTCGGGGTTGAGCAGCCGTGCCGGGTCGAAGGCGGCCTTGACGCCGAAGAAGGCGTCGCGCTCGGCGGTCGAGAACTGCACGCACATGGAGTTGAGCTTCTCCACGCCGACGCCGTGCTCGCCGGTGACGGTGCCGCCCAGCTCGACGCAGGTTTCCAGGATGTCGGCGCCGAACAGCTCGGCGCGGTGCCATTCGTCCTGGTCGCCGCCGTCGAACAGCACCAGCGGGTGCATGTTGCCGTCGCCGGCATGGAACACGTTGATGCAGCGCAGGCCGTACTTCACCTCCATGGCCTCGATGCGCTTGAGCAGCGTGCCGATATGCTTGCGCGGGATGGTGCCGTCCATGCAGTAATAGTCGGGCGAGATCCGCCCCGCCGCCGGGAAGGCGTTCTTGCGGCCGCTCCAGAAGCGCAGCCGTTCGGCCTCGTTCTGCGAGACCACGATGCGGGTGCAGCCCGATGCCGTCAGCACCGCGCTCATGCGCTCGATCTCCTCGGCCACTTCCTCGGGGGTGCCGTCGGACTCGCACAGCAGGATCGCGGCGGCATCGAGGTCATAGCCCGCATGCACGAACTGCTCGACCGCGGCGGTGGCGGGCTTGTCCATCATCTCCAGCCCGGCCGGGATGATGCCCGCGGCGATCACGTCGGCGACCGCGTTGCCGCCTTTCTCGACATCGTCGAAGCAGGCCATGATCACCTGCGCCAGCTGCGGCTTGGGGATCAGGCGCACCGTGACCTCGGTGACCACGGCCAGCATGCCCTCGGAGCCGATCAGCACCGCCAGCAGGTCCAGCCCTGGCGCGTCGGGGGCCTCGGAGCCGAACACCACCACCTCGCCCGACATCGTCACCGCGCGCACGCGCAGCACGTTGTGCACGGTCAGGCCGTACTTCAGGCAGTGCACCCCGCCGGAGTTCTCGCTGACATTGCCGCCGATGGTGCAGGCGATCTGCGACGACGGGTCCGGCGCGTAGTACAGGTTATGCGGCGCGGCGGCGTCCGAGATCGCCAGGTTGCGCACGCCCGGCTGGACCACCGCGGTGCGCGCATACGGGTCGAGCGACAGGATGCGCTTGAACTTGGCCAGCGACAGCACCAGGCCCTCGGCGATCGGCATGGCGCCGCCCGACAGGCTGGTGCCCGCGCCGCGCGGCACCACCGGTACGCCCAGCTGGTGGCACAGCCGCAGGATGGCGCAGACCTGCTCCTCGGTGTCGGGCAGCGCCACCGCCATCGGCACCTGGCGGTATGCGGCCAGGCCGTCGCACTCGTAGGG
>JABFVP010000198.1 GCA_013362725.1 Cupriavidus sp. | reverse complement strand
GTTCCAGGGCACCACCGTGGCGGTGGCGGCGCGGCTGGCGCGCGTGCTGCGTCCCGGCTACCCCGAGCCGCTGGCGCGCTCGCGCCTGCGCGGCACGCGCGCGCCGATCCTGGAAGTGATGCAGTTCGAGGTCGGCCCCAACGCGCCGGTCGAGAACGTGCGCGCCGACCAGCTGGAGCTGCCGCCGCGCTGCCGGCTGCTGACCGTGGCCCGCGACGATGCGCTCGCCGACCCGGCCCAGACGGTCTTGCGCGCCGGCGACGCGGTCTCTGTGCTGGGGCCGACGGTCTCGTTGCCGCTGCTGTCGGCGCTGTTCCAGACGCCGGGCCGGGCACCCACCTCGGAACAGGTCTCGCACGATTTCCTGCTGTCGGGCGACGCGCCGCTGCGCGACGTGGCCGCGCTCTACGGCACACGCGAACTGACGCCGGACGAAGTGCCGCTGACGCTGGAAGACGCGATGCAGCGCGTGTTCACCTCGCCGCCGGTGGAAGGCGACAGCGTCGAGATCGCGGGGCTGCCGCTGACGGTGACGCGCATGGAGGGCGCGCAGATCGTGCAGGTGGGATTGCTGCTGCCGCGGCTGGAGGGGGATTCGGGCGGGAAGCTGTGGGGGCGGCGGCGCAAGGGGGAGGAGAGCGAGCAGAGCCGCGAGCGGGCGTAATCCCTGCCGGTTTGCTCCCCTCTCCCGCTTGCGGGAGAGGGGCGGGGGTGAGGGCAGGCGTTTCAAAGGCTGAGGCTTGCGGGTTAAAACCGAAGGCTTCGCTCGGTGTGGTGCCTCGCCAAACCGCCCCTCACCCCGGCCCTCTCCCCGTGAGGGGAGAGGGAGAACACCTTGCTTTGGCTAGTTCGGGCGGCTTGGGCGCACCCAAAACCCTTGGTGCTGCGAGGGTTGGACTTCAGTCGACCTTTGCCCCCGACACCTTCACGATCTGCGCATACTTCTTCAGTTCCTTCTGGATCAGCGCCGCGAACTGCTCCGGCGTGGTCGGTGCCGGCTGGGCGCCGATGCGGGCCAGGCGCGCCTTCATGTCGTCGGTCTTCAGGATCGCCACGATGTCGTGGTTGAGCCGTTCGACGATGTCGCGCGGCGTGTTGGCCGGCGCGAACACGCCGAACCACGTCGAGATGTCGAAGCCTTCCAGCCCCAGTCCCTTGCCGGCCTCGGCAATGGTCGGCAGCTCCGGGAAGGACGCGGCGCGGCCGGCGGTGGTGACGGCGAAGGCCTTGAGCTTGCCCGCCTTGATATTGGCCGAGGCCGAGGCCAGGTTGTCGAAGATCAGGTCGGTCTGGCCCGACAGCACCGACAACTGCGCGGGCGCGGCGCCGTTGTAGGGGATATGAACCATGCTGACTTTCGCCATGCTCTTGAACAGCTCGCCCGACAGGTGGCCGGCGCTGCCGTTGCCGCCCGAGGCGTAGTCCAGCTTGCCAGGGTTCTTGCGCGCATACGCGACCAGGTCGCGCACGTTGTTGATATGCAACTCGGCGGCCTTGCCCGGGTGCATCACCAGCACGTTCGGCACGTCGGCAACCAGCGTGATCGGCGCAAAATCCTTGACCGGGTCATACGGCATCTTGCTGAACAGCGTCGGGTTGATCGCGTGCGTGGCCACCGCGCCCATCACGATGGTGTAGCCGTCGGCGGGCTGCTTGGCGACGTAGTCCGCGCCCAGGTTGCCGCCGGCACCGGGCTTGTTTTCCACGATCACGGGCTGGCCCAGGCTGTCGCGCAGCTTGTCGCCGATGGCGCGCGCCACGGTGTCGAGCGGGCCGCCGGCGGGGTAGGGCACGACGAAACGGACCGGCTTGGTCGGGTAGGCATTGGCGGCGGCAACGGCGGCGGCCGGCACCAGGGCCGCGGTCAGCGCGGCGGCAAGCAGTTTTTTCAGCATGTTGCGGAGTACAGGAGGATAGGGATTCTCAGCGGGCCCCGATGCCGCGCGCCATCATCACGGCGCACAGCGGCAGCAGGATCACCAGGTGCGATTCGATCATGACCCAGCGCCGTGCCGCCTTGATCTCGGACGGCGGCGGCACGTAATCGGGCAGCCTGCGCGCCTGCTTGCGCCAGCGTGCGATAGCCAGGGTGGGCGGCAGCGAGCACAGTGCGATCAGCACGAATACGCCCATCTTGGCGTGGAACCACGGGTTGTGCAGATAGAAGCCCGCGCCCTTGGCGCCGTAGAACAGGCGCAGCAGGCCGGTGGCCAGCGCCGCGATCGCCGACAGGAAGTAGAACAGGTCGTATAGCGACAGGCGCCGCACTGTGGCCGGGGTCAGGTCCGGGCGCAGCGCCACGGCCTCGGCGGCCATCAGCGTGATCAGGACGAAGATCGCCAGGAAATGCAGGAAGGCGAGGATGGCGTCGGTCAGCATGGGTTCTCCTTCGCTTTGCACGGGCGCGCGCCGGCGCGGGCCCGGGGAAAGTACTTCAGTGGGGACTGAGCTTCCGGAAAGCGCCCGCGGCCGGCTGGCCCGCCGCGGGCTGGAGGAGAATCTTACAGCACCCCTTTCGCACGAAGTGCGTCGATCTGCGCGGCGCTGTAGCCCAGGGTCTCGGCCAGCACCGTGTCGGTGTGCTCGCCCAGCAGCGGCGGATGGCGCAGCGCCTGCGGCGGCGTCGCGCTCATCTTGATCGGGCTGCCGACCAGCTTGACCTCGCCCGCGCTCGGGTGCGGCAGGTCCACGCGCAGGCCGCGCGCCTTGACCTGGTCGTCCTCGAACACGTCGTCCAGGGTGTTGATCGGGCCGCATGGCACGCCCGCGGCTTCCAGGTCGCGGATCCATTGCGCGCGGGTGCGCGGACGCACCATCCCGGCCAGGATCGGCACCAGCACGTCGCGGTTGGCCACGCGCTGCGGGTTGGTGGCAAAGCGCGGGTCGTCGGCCAGCCCGGGCATGCCGCCGTCGGTGACGAACTTGCGGAACTGCCCGTCGTTGCCGACCGCGACGATGATCCAGCCGTCGGCGGCCTGGAAGGTCTGGTAGGGCACGATGTTCGGATGCGCGTTGCCCCAGCGGCGCGGCGCCTCGCCGCTGGCCAGGTAGTTGGTGTTCATGTTGGCCAGCATCGCCACCTGCACGTCGAGCAGCGCCATGTCGATGTACTGGCCCTCGCCGGTGCGGTCGCGGTGCGCCAGCGCCGCCAGCACGGCAATGGTGGCGTACTGGCCCGTCATCAGGTCGGAAATCGCCACGCCGGCCTTCTGCGGGCCGCCGCCGGGCAGGTCGTCGCGCTCGCCGGTCAGGCTCATGAAGCCGCCCATGCCCTGGATGATGAAGTCGTAGCCCGGGCGCGCGGCATACGGGCCGGTCTGGCCGAAGCCGGTGACCGAGCAATAGATCAGGTCGGGCTTGACCTGCTTCAGCGAGTCGTAGTCCAGGCCATATTTCTTCAGCTGGCCGACCTTGTAGTTCTCCAGCACCACGTCGCTCTGCGCGGCCAGGTCGCGCACGATCTGCTGGCCTTCCGGCGTGCTGATGTCGCACGTCACGGAGCGCTTGTTGCGGTTGGCGGCCAGGTAGTAGGCGGCCTCGGCGGTGTCGCGGCCGTCTTCGTCCTTGAGCCAGGGCGGGCCCCAGGTGCGGGTGTCGTCGCCGGCGCCGGGACGCTCGATCTTGATCACGTCGGCGCCGAAGTCGGCAAGGTTCTGGGCGCACCACGGCCCGGCGAGGACGCGGGTCAGGTCGAGGACGCGGAGATGGCTTAAGGCTCCCATGGCGGTATGCAAGGCAAAGGTAAGCGGGATCGGATCCGGAATGCGGGCGGTCGGCACGCCCCGGAAACGGGGCGGCGCGGGTTGGCTGCACTGTACCACCGGCCAACCGCCGTTGCCGCCGCAAGTGATTTGAGCGTATCTCGAGACAAAGGGATTCAGGGCGATAGCCGGCCGCTTGCCGGGGCCCGTGGCCGACCTGCCCGACGGCCTGCCTTGCCCGTATAATCAACGGTTTGCAAATCCCATACTGATTCGTCGCGCCCGGCCATGCCGGGGCAAGCGTCCGCCATCCCATGAAAGTCTCAGACATTCGCAGCAAGTTCCTGCAGTTCTTCGAATCGAAGGGCCATACCGTGGTCCGCTCGTCCAGCCTGGTGCCGGCGAACGACCCGACGCTGCTGTTCACCAATTCCGGCATGGTGCAGTTCAAGGACGTGTTCCTCGGCACCGACAAGCGCCCGTACACCCGCGCGACTTCGTCGCAGCGTTCGGTGCGCGCCGGCGGCAAGCACAACGACCTCGAGAACGTGGGCTACACCGCCCGCCACCATACGTTCTTCGAGATGCTGGGCAATTTCTCGTTTGGCGACTACTTCAAGCGCGAAGCGATCCAGTACGCGTGGGAACTGCTGACCAAGACCTACATGCTGCCCGCTGAAAAGCTGTGGGTCACGGTCTATGCCGAAGACGACGAGGCCTACGACATCTGGGCCAGGGAAGTGGGCGTGCCGGCCGAGCGCATCGTGCGCATCGGCGACAACAAGGGCGCGCGCTACGCCTCGGACAACTTCTGGCAGATGGCCGACACCGGTCCCTGCGGCCCGTGCTCGGAAATCTTCTATGACCATGGCCCAGACGTGTGGGGCGGCCCGCCGGGATCGCCCGAGGAAGACGGCGACCGCTACATCGAGGTCTGGAACCTGGTGTTCATGCAATTCAACCGCGACGAGCAGGGCACCATGACGCCGCTGCCCAAGCCGTGCGTCGACACCGGCATGGGCCTGGAGCGCATTGCCGCGGTGCTGCAGCACGTGCACAGCAACTACGAGATCGACCTGTTCCAGGCGCTGATCAAGGCCGCGGCGCGCGAGACCCACATCGACAACCTGAACCAGAACTCGCTGAAGGTCATCGCCGACCATATCCGCGCGTGCGCGTTCCTGATCGTCGATGGCGTGATCCCGGGCAACGAAGGCCGCGGCTACGTGCTGCGCCGGATCATCCGCCGCGCCATCCGCCATGGCTACAAGCTGGGCCAGAAGACCCCGTTCTTCCACAAGCTGGTGCCGGACCTGGTCGAGCAGATGGGCCAGGCCTATCCGGAGCTGGCCGAGGCGCAGTCGCGCGTGACCGAAGTGCTGAAGGCCGAGGAAGAGCGCTTCTTCGAGACCATCGAGAACGGCATGGCCATCCTCGACGCCGCGCTGGCCGACCTGAAGCTCAAGGGCGGCAAGACGCTGGACGGCGAACTGGCCTTCAAGCTGCACGACACCTTCGGCTTCCCGCTGGACCTGACCCAGGACGTGTGCCGCGAGCAGGAAATCGCCGTGGACGAGGCCGCCTTCGACGCCGCCATGAACCGCCAGCGCGAGCAGGCGCGCGCCGCCGGCAAGTTCAAGATGGCCGCCGGCCTGGAGTACACCGGCGACAAGACCGTGTTCCACGGCTATGAAAAGCTGGAACTGCCGCAAGCCAAGGTCACCGCGCTGTACGTGGACGGCGCATCGGTCGACACCATGCAGCCGGGCCAGACCGGCGTGGTGGTGCTGGACAACACCCCGTTCTACGCCGAGTCCGGCGGCCAGGCCGGCGACCAGGGCGTGCTGCAGGCTGGCGATGCGATTTTTGCCGTGGCCGACACCACCAAGGTCCAGGCCGATGTGTTCGGCCACCAGGGCACGCTGCAAGGCGGCGCGCTCAAGGTGGGCGATGCCGTGTCGGCGCAGGTCGACGCGCTGCGCCGCGCGCGCACCGTGCGCAACCACTCGGCCACCCACCTGATGCACAAGGCGCTGCGCGAAGTGCTGGGCAGCCACGTGCAGCAGAAGGGCTCGCTGGTCGATGCGGACAAGACCCGCTTCGACTTCTCGCACAACGCCGCGCTGACCGACGCGCAGATCCGCCAGGTCGAAGAGATCGTCAACGCCGAGATCCTGCGCAACGAGGACACGCACGCCGAGATCATGCCGTTCGACGATGCGGTCAAGAGCGGCGCGATGGCACTGTTCGGCGAGAAGTACGCCGACGACGTGCGCGTGCTGTCGATCGGCACCTCGAAGGAACTGTGCGGCGGCACCCACGTGCACCGCACCGGCGATATCGGCCTGTTCAAGATCGTGATGGAAGGCGGCGTCGCCGCCGGCATCCGCCGCGTCGAAGCCATCACGGGCGACAACGCGCTGCACTACCTGCAGGGCCTGGACGCGAAGCTGAACGAAGCCGCCGCCGTGCTGAAGGCGCAGCCGTCCGAGCTGGTGCCGCGCATCGGCCAGGTGCAGGAGCAGGTGCGCGCGCTGGAGAAGGAATTGGAGCGCCTGAAGAGCAAGCTGGCCGCCTCGCAGGGCGACGAGCTGGCGGCGCAGGCGGTCGACGTCAAGGGTCTGAAGGTGCTGGCCGCGCAGCTGGACGGCGCCGACGTGAAGACCCTGCGCGAGACCATGGACAAGCTCAAGGACAAGCTGCAGAGCGCCGCCATCGTGCTGGGCGCGGTCGCCGACGGCAAGGTCAGCCTGATCGCCGGCGTCACCGCCGACGCCACCGGCAAGGTCAAGGCCGGCGAGCTGGTCAACTTTGTCGCCCAGCAGGTGGGCGGCAAGGGCGGCGGCCGCCCGGACATGGCGCAGGCCGGCGGCACCGAGCCGGCCAAGCTGCCGCAGGCGCTGGCGGGGGTCAGCGAGTGGGTGGCGAGCAAGGTCTGACCGCGTAACGACCACCGCTGGTTTGCTCCCCTCTCCCATTTATGGGAGAGGGGCGGGGGAGAGGGCAGGAGTCGCCACGGAGTGATTCGGCATCGTGCTTGGCAGGCGCCGGCCCTCTCCCCCAACCCCTCTCCCGCAAGCGGGAGAGGGGAGTCACCCGCCGCAGGCAGTGCGGCAGTCCCTTTTCCTACTTCTCCGTGTTCCCCGTGGCGCTCCGCAGCGTCGTCAGCAAATCGATCGGCAGCGGAAACACGATGGTCGAACTCCTGTCCCCCGCGATCTGCGTCAGCGTCTGCATGTAGCGCAGCTGCATCGCCTGCGGCTGCCGCGCCAGCATCTGCGCCGCTTCCAGCAGCTTCTCCGAGGCCTGCAGTTCGCCTTCGGCATGGATCACCTTGGCGCGCCGTTCGCGCTCGGCCTCGGCCTGCCGCGCGATGGCGCGGATCATGGTCTCGTTCAGGTCGACATGCTTGATCTCGACGTTGGAGACCTTGATGCCCCAGCCGTCGGTCTGCGCGTCCAGCGCCTGCTGGATGTCGAGGTTGAGCTTTTCGCGCTCGGCCAGCATCTCGTCCAGCTCATGCTTGCCCAGCACCGAGCGCAGCGTGGTCTGCGCCAGCTGGCTGGTGGCTTCAAGAAAGTTCGCCACCTGGATGATGGCGCGCTCGGGATCGACCACGCGGAAGTACACCACCGCATTGACCTTGACCGAGACGTTGTCGCGCGAGATCACGTCCTGCGGCGGCACGTCCATCACCACCGTGCGCAGGTCGACCCTGACCATCTGCTGCACCGCCGGGATCAGCAGCACCAGTCCCGGGCCCTTGACCTTCCAGAAGCGCCCGAGCATGAACACCACGCCGCGCTCGTATTCGCGCAGCACGCGGAACGCCATGATGATCAGCAGTGCAAGCAGGAAAATCACACCGCCGAAGCTGAATCCGTAGGCCATGGTCAGGCTCCCTTGTCAGGCGTCGGTTGGGAAGTCGGGGGCGGAGCCAGCGCGGCGCTGCCGGCGGCGACGACCTCCAGCACGAGCCCATGGCGCGCGGTCACGACGACCGGCGTGCCGCGGGCCAGCGGCGTGGCGCTGCGCACGCGCCACGTTTCTCCGCGCAGCGTGGCCCAGCCTTCTTCGCGCAGGTCGTCGACCAGTTCGCCGCGGGCGCCGATCAGCGTGTCGGCACCGCTGACCACCGGCCGCTGGCGCGAGCGCACCAGCATCGCCGACATGCCAAACACGAACACCGCCGACAGCGCCGACATCGCCGCCACCATCGGCAGCGGCACGCCGAAGCCGGGCACATCGGTGTCGATCAGCATCACCGCGCCGAAGGCGAAGGCGATGATGCCGCCGACGCCAAGCGCGCCGAAGGTGGGCAGGAACAGCTCCGCCACCATGCAGCCGATGCCAAGCGCCACCAACGCCAGCCCGGCGTAGTTGACCGGCAGCATGTGCAGCGCGAACAGCGCCACCAGCAGGCAGATCGCGCCGGCAATGCCGGGCACCACCATGCCCGGCGTGGAGAATTCGAAGATCAGCCCGTAGATGCCGATCATCATCAGCAGCAGCGCCACGCTGGGCTCGGTGATGACCGCCAGGAAGCGGTTGCGCCAGTCGGGCTCGAGCGTCACCACCGGGGCATTGGCGGTGTGCAGCGCGCTGACCCGGCCGCCGGCGGCGGCCAGCTTTCGGCCATCGGCTTGCCGCAGCAGCGACGGCAGGTCCGGCGCCACCAGGTCGACCACGCGCTGCGCCAGCGCTTCGTCCGCCGACAGGCTGACCGATTCGCGCACCGCGCGCTCGGCCCATTCGGCGTTGCGCCCGCGCAGTTGCGCCAGGCCGCGGATATAGGCAGATGCATCGTGCATCTGCTTGCGCGCCATGGTGTCACCCGTTGCGGGTTCGCTGGCGGGCGCCGAGGCCGGCCTGGCGCCGGGCCTGGACTCCGGGTTGTGTGGCCCGCCGATGCCGACCTGCACCGGTGTCGCCGCGCCCAGGTTGGTGCCGGGCGCCATCGCCGCGATATGGCTGGCATAGAGGATGTAGGTGCCCGCGCTGGCCGCGCGCGCGCCGCCGGGGTAGACATAGCTGGCCACCGGCACCGGCGAGGCCAGGATCGCCTGGATGATCTCGCGCATCGACGCATCGAGCCCGCCGGGCGTGTCCATTTCCAGCACCACCAGCTGCGCGCCGGCTTCGCGGGCGCGCGCCATGCCGCGCAGGATGAAGCTGGCGCTGGCCGGGCTGACCGCGCCTTTCAGCGGGATCACGTACACCGGCGCCGTGGCCGTGCCCGCCGGCGGGGCCGCGGCGCCGCTGCCGCCGAAGGCAAGCGCGCAGCATGCCAGCGCCAGGCTGGACAGCAGCCGGAAGGCCCGCAGCAATGCGGTGGCAGGGTTCATGGCAGGAGCAGGGGCAAGCAAGGTGCCGTGGTGACGCCACTTCAAGTGTAGGCCACCGGGCACATCTTGCACGCAACCCCGCGGCTCAGGCTGCCGCCAGTTCGGGTCCGGCCGAGCCCGGCGGTGCGGGCGTCAGTTCGGGCAGGGCCTCGACCAGCGCATGCAGCGCGGCGCTGGCCATCGACGGCTGCCACGCCAGCAGGGTGCGCACCCGGCCCGCCGCGCCCAGGCTGTGCTGCCGGATGGCGGGCAGGTCGCGATACAGGCCCAGCACCGAGCGCGGCACGATCGCCGCGCCGATGCCGGCCGCGACGCAGGCGACGATGGCATGGTAGGAACTGAGCTGCAGCACACGCGGCGTCGGCGCGGGGCCGCTGCCGTACCAGGTCTCGAGCCGCGCGCGGTAGTTGCAGCCCGGCTCGAACGCCAGCAGCGTCGGCACCTCCAGGTCAGCCGCGCCGCGCACCGGGCGATGGTGCTTGCGCGTGATCACCACCAGCTCTTCCTCGTACACCGGCACCGCGCGCAATGCCGGATCGGCCAGCGGCTCGGCGACGAAGGCGCAGTCGACCTCGAAGCGCGCCAGCGCATCGAGCGCCTGCCGCGTCGCCAGCGTCACCAGTTCCAACTGCACTTCGGGCCAGGCCTGGTGATACGCGGCCAGCACCCGGGGCAGGCGGCTCGCCGCGGTGCTCTCCATCGAGGCAATGCGCAGCCGGCCGTGCGGCCGCGCCGGCAACACCGCGTGGCGCGCCTCTTCGGTCAGCGTCAGGATGCGGCAGGCGTAGTCGAACAGGGTCTGGCCCGACGGCGTCAACACCATGCGGCGGCCATCGCGCACGAACAGGTCGACGCCCAGCGACTGCTCCAGCTGGCGGATGCGGGTGGTGACATTGGATTGCACCCGGTGCAGCCGCTCGGCCGCACGGGTGATGCCGCCGGCTTCGACGACGGCGCGGAAAATTTCGAGCGCGGCAAGATCCATGGCTCGGCCTCACAGTTGTTCATCAGATTTCAGAATGGCTGCCATCTTGATAATTCATGTTTCAAGATGCTTCTGGCAGCGTAGCATACAGAAATCGCAGCGCAACCACTGCCACCACCGTCCATTGCTCATGCCGATCCCCCGCCCCCTCGAGCCCCAACACCCCGCCGCACGCGTGGCGGCCGCCGCGCCACGCCGCGATGCCGGCCCGCTCGCGGTGGCGCTGGCCGGGCTGGTGTCGCTGGCGGTGGCGATGGGCATCGGCCGCTTCGCTTTCACCCCGCTGCTGCCGATGATGTTGCATGACGGCACGGTCACGCTGGACCAGGGCGGCTGGCTTGCGACGGTGAACTACATCGGTTACTTCGTCGGCGCCGCGGTGTGCATGTTTATCCAGCCCGATGCGGCGCGCATGGTGCGCTGGGGCCTGGTGGCCACGGTGCTGCTGACGCTGGGCATGGCCTTGCCGGGCGGCATGCCGGCGTGGTCGCTGTGGCGCGCCGCCGCTGGCGTGGTCAGCGCCGTGGTGATGGTCTACACCGCCGGCTGGTGCCTGCAGCGCCTGGCCGAGCTGGGCCGCCCCCAGCTGGCCGGGCTGATCTTCTGCGGCCCGGGCCTGGGCATCGTGGTCACCGGACTGGGTGCGTCCGGCATGGTGGGCGCGGGCTGGCATGCGGACCATGGCTGGCTCGCCTTCACCGCGCTGGCGGTGGTGCTGGTGGCTGCGGTCTTGCGGATTTTCGTCGCGCCGGCAGCGGCGCCGCCGTCGGGTGCCGCTGATGCCGATGCCGGCGCAGCGCGGCTCGATGCCCAGACCTGGGTACTGACGCTGGCCTACGGCCTGGCCGGCTTCGGCTACATCATCACCGCGACCTTCCTGCCGGTGATCGCGCGCCAGGCGCTGCCGGGCACGGTGTGGGCCGACCTGTTCTGGCCGATCTTCGGCGCGGGCGTGGCGGTGGGCGCGTTCCTGGCGACGCGGGTCGGCATGGGGCACGACAACCGCAAGCTGCTGGCGCTGCTGTACGGCATGCAGGCGCTGGGCGTGGCGATCGCGGTGGTGTTGCCGAGCGTGGCCGGCTTTGCCCTCAGCAGCCTGCTGGCGGGGCTGCCGTTCACCGCGCTGGTGGCGTTCGCGATGCGCGAGGCGCGGCGGCTGTGGGGGCCGCAGGCACCGCGGCTGATGGGCCTGATGACCGCGTCCTACGGCCTGGGCCAGATCGCCGGGCCGCCGCTGGCGACCGCGCTAGTGGCACGCAGCGGCGGCTTCGCCGGTTCGCTGGCGTGCGCCGCGGCGGCCCTGGCGCTGGGCGCGCTGGTGTTCGCCTGGATGCGCCG
>JABFVP010000668.1 GCA_013362725.1 Cupriavidus sp. | reverse complement strand
CGAGGTCTCGCTGCGCACCGCCGACCTGATCGCGCACTGGCAGGCGGTGGGTTTCTGCCACGGCGTGATGAACACCGACAATATGTCGATCCTGGGCCTGACCATCGATTACGGCCCGTTCGGCTTCCTCGACGCGTTCGACGCCAACCATATCTGCAACCACTCCGACACGCAGGGCCGCTACGCCTACAGCCAGCAGCCGCAGGTGGCGTTCTGGAACCTGCACTGCCTGGCGCAGGCGCTGCTGCCGCTGTGGCTGCCGCCAGAGCATGCCGACCAGGAAGGCGCGCGCGACGCGGCGGTGGAGGCCGCGCGGGCCGCGCTGGATCCGTTCCGCGAGCGCTACGCCGCGGCGTTCTTCCGACACTACCGCGCCAAGCTGGGCCTGCGACCGCCCGCCGGCGGCGACGACACGAGCGACGAGCCGCTGCTGACCGGCCTGTTCCAGCTGCTGCACGGCCAGCGCGTGGACTACACGCTGTTCTGGCGCAAGCTGTGCGGCATTTCGTCCACCGATGCCTCGCGCGACGCGCCGGTGCGCGACCTGTTTCTCGACCGCGCCGCCTTCGACGCCTGGGTTGCCGACTACCGCGTGCGCCTGCGCGCCGAGCAATCGCACGATGCCGCCCGCGAACTGGAAATGCTGGCAGTCAACCCCAAATACGTGCTGCGCAACCACCTGGCCGAGACCGCCATCCGCCGTGCCCGCGACAAGGACTTCAGCGAGGTGGACCGGCTGCTGGCGGTGCTGTCGCGCCCGTTCGACGAACAGCCCGAGGCCGAGCACTACGCGGCGCTGCCGCCGGACTGGGCCGCGGGGCTGGAGGTCAGCTGCTCGTCCTGACCACTGTGCCTGACTGGCCATCTACTGCAAGGGAATACCGCGAGGACAACCATGACCACGACCAAGACCGACGCCGAGTGGCGTGCACAACTCTCTGACATCGAATACCGCGTGACCCGCGAAGCCGCCACCGAGCGCCCGTTCACCGGCCGCTACTGGGACCATTGGGACCAGGGCATCTACCACTGCGTGGGCTGCGGCACGCCGCTGTTCGAATCGGCCACCAAGTTCGATGCCGGCTGCGGCTGGCCCAGCTATTTCCGCCCGATCAACGGCGAGGTCATTGCCGAGCATGTCGACCACAGCCACGGCATGACGCGCATCGAAGTCCGCTGCAAGGAATGCGGCAGCCACCTGGGCCACGTGTTCGAGGATGGCCCCGCGCCGACCGGGCTACGCTATTGCATCAACTCGGCTGCGTTAAAATTCGACACTCCATTCGACGATCGCGACCCGGCCCGGCGTGCGTCGGATGATGCCCACGCTGGCGACGCGCCCAAACGCGACCCGCAGCCCTGACGCCTGAATGGCCCGGCCAAGACGCCGGGCACAACCTGGACCCGCATGAAATTCCTGTTCGACCTGTTCCCGGTCATCCTTTTCTTTGCCGCATTCAAGCTGGCCGACATCTACACCGCCACCGCCGTGGCCATCGGCGCCACGGTGGTGCAGATCGGCTGGGTCTGGTTCCGCCACCGCAAGGTCGAGCCGATGCAGTGGGTCAGCCTGCTGAACATCGCGGTCTTCGGCGGCGCCACGCTGGTGCTGCACAACGAGACCTTCATCAAGTGGAAGCCGACCGTGCTGTACTGGCTGTTCGCGGCCGCGCTGCTGGGCTCGGTGCTGGGGTGGCGCAAGAACCTGATCCGCGCCATGATGGAAAAGCAGGTGTCGCTGCCGGACGCCGTGTGGGCGCGGCTGAATCTCGCGTGGGCCGGCTTCTTCGCCGCCATGGGCGTGCTCAACCTGTACGTGGCCTACCAGTTTTCGACCGAGGCCTGGGTCAACTTCAAGCTGTTCGGCAGCATGGGGCTGATGCTGGTCTTCATCGTCGCGCAAAGCGTCTGGCTGTCGCGCCACATGCCGGAAAACACCCGCGACTGACGGCGGCGCCCGCCCCGCTCCCACCAACCGAAGGAAACCATTGATGGCAGCCGATCCCGCTACGATCGAGGCAATGCTGCGCGCAGCGCTCGCCCCCAGCCACCTGGCCGTGCGCGACGACAGCGCGCTGCACGCCGGACACGCCGGCGCAGCGTCCGGCGGCGGACATTACGACGTGACAATCGTCAGCGAGCGCTTCGCGGGTCACAACCGGGTTGCCCGACACCGCATGGTGTATGATGCGCTGCGCGCTCTGTTCCCCACGCAGATCCACGCCCTCGCCGTGACTGCGTTCACCGACCAAGAGTACCAATCCCGCGCACAATCCCTCGCACCCTCACGCGATTCTTCCAGCAACTCTCAGACCTGATTCCATGAAGACCACCGTCCTCTCGTTCAGCCTGGCGGCTGTGCTTGCTGCCGGCAGCCTGCCGGCCATCGCCCAGAATGCCGCCGTCGTGAATGGCAAGGCCATTCCGTCGGCAAAGCTGGACAAGTTGATCGCCGGCACCGGCCAGCCCGACAGCCCGGAGCTGCGCACGCGCGCCCGCAACATGCTGATCGACCGCGAACTGCTTGCGCAGGAAGCCAACAAGCGCGGCCTGACCCAGCGCGACGACGTGCAGGAGCAACTGGAACAGGCCCGCCTGAACGTGCTGGCCGGCGCGGTGTTCGAAGACTACGTCAAGACCCACGGCGCCAGCGACGCCGAACTGCGCAAGCAATACGACAAGATCAAGTCGCAGTTCGGCAACGGCAAGGAATATCATGCCCGCCACATCCTGGTGGAAAAGGAAGCCGACGCCAAGGCCATCATCGCCAAGATCAAGGGCGGCGCCAAGTTCGAGGACCAGGCCAAGGCCGCGTCGAAGGACCCGGGTTCGGCTGCCAACGGCGGCGACCTGGACTGGGCCAACAGCAGCAGCTACGTGCCCGAGTTCTCGGCGGCGATGACCGGCCTGAAGAAGGGCCAGATGACCGACACCCCGGTCAAGACCCAGTTCGGCTGGCACATCATCGAGCTGGTCGACGTGCGCGACGCCAAGATCCCGTCGTTCGAAGAAGTCAAGCCGCAGCTCACGCAGATGCTGATGGGCGACCAGAACTGGCAGCGCGAGCAGTTCCAGGCCATGATGAAGGCCCTGAAGGACAAGGCCAAGGTCCAGTAAGCCGCGGGCCGGTCGCCCCCGCCGGCCCTGCAGCCCTCACGGATGCAGCGCATGCAGACGACCGGCCGCCACTGGCAGCTCTGGCATCTCTCGTCCCGCGGCCTGTGCTATTGCGCACTGGCCTGGGCCACCCTGGACGGCGCCGCCCCCGGCTGGCGCCGGCTCCATCCCCACCTCCCCTTGCGGGATCGGTATTCCCCGGAAAAGACCTTGCATGCGGTCGTGGCCTACCAGCTGGCCAGCGGCGCGCTGGTGCCCGCGCGCGGATATGAGGGCGCGCGGATGCTGACGTTTGCGTATGTGTCGTGGAGTTCGAGGCCGCGGGACGCGGCTGCGGCCTGACGCTGGCTTTGTGGCTCGGGTGGACGCGTATGCGTATCGGGTTGGTGTGCCCGGGGCGAGCGCCGGACTTCGTTGATGCTCCGGCCCTCACCCCCGGCCCCTCTCCCGCAAGCGGGAGAGGGGAGCAAACCCGCAGCAGCCTGAACCGCCTGGGGCTTTTCCAGTCCGCTTGTGTACTCCCTCTCCCGCTTGCGGGAGAGGGTCGGGGTGAGGGCAGGCGTCTCGACGAAGTCATGACCGCCAGATACCAGTGCCCGCCCCTCCCCCGCAATCAGCAGAGGCTAAACCTTCAGAAGCTGGTTGCCCTGGCGCGCAAGCCTTACCCCACCCACTTCCTCGCATTGCGGAACATCCGCATCCACGGGCTGCCGCCGTCGGCGACCTGCTTCCATGCATCCGGTGCCCAGCTCATGGTCGCGGCGCGGAATACGCGCTCGGGGTGCGGCATCAGCACGGTGAAACGGCCGTCGACGGTGGTCACCGAGGTGATGCCGTCCGGCGAGCCGTTCGGGTTGAGCGGATAGGTCTGCGTGACCGCGCCGTAGTTGTCGACAAAGCGCAGCGCCACCTGGGCCTGGTCGATATTGCCCTGCTGCGAGAAGTCGGCAAACCCTTCGCCGTGCGCGACCACGATGGGGATGCGGCTGCCTTCCATGCCGGCGAAGAAGATCGACGGCGACGACTGCACCTCGACCGTGACATAGCGCGCCTCGTACTGCTCCGACTGGTTGCGCGTGAACTTGGGCCAGGCGCCCGCGCCCGGGATGATCGGGGCCAGGTTGCTCATCATCTGGCAGCCGTTGCACACGCCCAGCGCGAAGGTGTCCTGGCGGTTGAAGAAGGCGGCGAACTGCTCGGCCATCTGCGCGTTGAACAGGATGGTCTTGGCCCAGCCCTCGCCCGCGCCCAGCACGTCGCCGTAGCTGAAGCCGCCGCAGGCGACGAAGCCGGTGAAGTCGGCCAGGTTGGCACGGCCGGCGATCAGGTCGCTCATGTGCACGTCGTGCGTGTCAAAGCCGGCGCGGTCCATGCTGTACGCCATCTCGATCTGCGAGTTGACGCCCTGCTCGCGCAGGATCGCCACGCGCGGACGCGCGCCCGTGGCAATGAACGGCGCGGCGATGTCCTCGGCCGGATCAAAGGTCAGCACCGGGCTGATGCCAGGGTCGGCGGCGTCGAGCAGGCGGTCGTATTCGCTGTCGGCGCAGACGGGGTTGTCGCGCAGGCGCGCGATGCGCCAGCTGACTTCGCTCCAGTTGCGCTGCAGATCGGTGCGCGAGGCGCCGAACACCTTCTTCGCGTCACGGTAGATCTCGACCTGGTCGGAGGTGTTGGGCTTGCCCACCACATGGCTGCATGCCGACAGGCCGGCCTCGCGCAGCACCGCGAACACGGCGTCGCGGTCTTCCATGCGCACCTGCACCACCGCGCCCAGCTCTTCCGAGAACAGCGCGCGCAGGGTCTGGTCGTTGCGGCGCTCGGCGATCTGCTGGGCCCAGTTCTTGGCGTCGCCGTAGTCCTGCTCCTGCTGCGGATCGAGCGCCAGCATGTCGACGTTGAGCGAGATGCCGCAGTGGCCGGCAAAGGCCATCTCGGCCAGCGTGGCGATAAAGCCGCCGTCGGAACGGTCATGGTAGGCCAGCAGCTTGCCCTCGCGGTTCAGGCGCTGGATCACGTTGAAGAAGTTCTTCAGGTCTTCGGCGTTGTCGACGTCGGGGGCGCTGTCGCCCACCTGCTGCGTCACCTGCGCCAGGATGCTGCCGGCCATGCGGTTCTTGCCGCGGCCCAGGTCGATGGCGATCAGCACGCTGTCGCCGGCGTCGGTGCGCAGCTGCGGTGTCAGCGTGCGGTTGACGTCGTCGACCGCGGCAAAGGCCGAGATGATCAGCGACACCGGCGCGACCACTTCCTTGTCGACGCCCTGGTCCTGCCACTTGGTGCGCATCGACAGCGAATCCTTGCCCACCGGGATGCTGATGCCCAGCGCCGGGCACAGATCCATGCCGACGGCATGCACGGTGTCGTACAGCTTCGCGTCTTCACCTTCGACGCCGCAGGCGGCCATCCAGTTGGCCGACAGCTTGACCTTGCCCAGGTCCTTGACCGGCGCCGCGGCCAGGTTGGTCAGCGCCTCGCCGATCGCCATGCGGCCCGACGCCGGTGCGTCGATCACGGCCAGCGGGGTGCGCTCGCCCATGGTCATCGCCTCGCCGGCATTGCCCTTGTAGTCGAGCGTGGTCACGGCCACGTCGGCCACCGGCACCTGCCACGGGCCGACCATCTGGTCGCGCGCGTTCATGCCGCCCACGGTGCGGTCGCCGATGCTGATCAGGAACGACTTGCTGGCGACGGTCGGGTGGCGCAACACGTCGCGCACCGCCTGCTCCAGGCTGATGCCGGTCACGTCGACGGCCGGCAACGGCTGCTCGACGCGCTTGACGTCGCGGTGCATGCGCGGCGGCTTGCCCAGCAGCACGTCCATCGGCATGTTGACCGCGTAGTGTTCCTTGAGCGCGGCGTCGACGCTGGCGTCGACCAGCTGCAGCTGTTTCTCTTCGGTGGCGATGCCAACCACGGCGAAGGGCGAACGCTCGCGCTCGCACATGGCCTGGAACTGCGGGAAGCTGTCCGGCGCGATCGCCAGCACATAGCGCTCCTGCGACTCGTTGCACCAGATTTCCGCCGGCGACAGGCCGGACTCTTCCAGGTGCACCTGGCGCAGGTCGAAGCGCGCGCCGCGGTCGGCGCCGTCGACCAGTTCAGGGAAGGCGTTGGAGATGCCGCCCGCGCCGACATCGTGGATCGACAGGATCGGGTTGGCGTCGCCGAGCTGCCAGCAGGCGTTGATCACTTCCTGCGCGCGGCGCTCCATTTCCGGGTTGCCGCGCTGGACCGAGTCGAAGTCCAGGTCGGCGGTGTTGGTGCCGGTCGCCATCGAGCTGGCGGCGCCGCCGCCCATGCCGATGCGCATGCCCGGGCCGCCCAGCTGGATCAGCAGCGTGCCGGCCGGCAGCGGGTTCTTGTGCGTGTGCGAGGCGTCGATATTGCCGATGCCGCCCGCGATCATGATCGGCTTGTGGTAGCCGCGCACGGTGCCGCCGACGTTCTGCTCGTAGACGCGGAAGTAGCCGCCCAGGTTGGCGCGGCCGAATTCATTGTTGAACGCGGCGCCGCCGAGCGGGCCTTCGATCATGATCTGCAGCGGCGAGGCGATGCGGTCGGGCTTGCCGGTCACGCCGGGCTTGTCGTCGGGATTGCGGTGCGCCACCGGCTGGGCCGCGTCGCGGTCGTTTTCCCACGACTCGACGGCGTCGGGCAGCATCAGGTTGGACACCGTGAAGCCGGTCAGGCCGGCCTTGGGCTTGGCGCCGCGGCCGGTCGCGCCCTCGTCGCGGATTTCGCCGCCGGCGCCGGTGGAGGCGCCCGGGAACGGCGAGATCGCGGTCGGGTGGTTGTGCGTCTCGACCTTCATCAGCGTGTGCGTCAGCGCCTCGTGGCGGCCGTACTTGTGGTCGGCGCCGCGCGGGAACCAGCGCTCGGCCACGTCGCCTTCCATCACCGCCGAGTTGTCCGAATAGGCCACGATCGAGCCCTGCGGATTGAGCTGGTGCGTGTTGCGGATCATCGCGAACAGCGACTTGTCCTGCTGCACGCCGTCGATGGTCCAGGTGGCGTTGAAGATCTTGTGGCGGCAGTGTTCGCTGTTGGCCTGCGCGAACATCATCAGTTCGACGTCGGTCGGGTTGCGCTCCAGCTTGGCGTACGCGTCGACCAGGTAGTCGATCTCGTCCTCGGACAGCGCCAGGCCCATCTCGACGTTGGCCGCGGCCAGCGCGCTGCGCCCGGCGGAGATGTCGATGAAGCGCAGCGGCTTGGCCGGCAGTTCCTGGAACAGGCCGGCGGCATCGTCACGCGACGCGACCACGGTCTCGGTCATGCGGTCGAACAGGTGCGCGGCGACGGCGGCGCGGGTGTCCGCATCGAGCGACTTGCGCCCGCGCAGCAGGCCCTTCTTGCAGACCACGGTGATCTCGATGCCGCGCTCGATGCGGTGGATATGGGTCAGGCCGCAGTTGTGGGCGATATCGGTGGCCTTGCTGGCCCACGGCGAGATCGTGCCGAAGCGCGGGATCACCACGAAGCGGTCGCCCTCGGGCTGCTCGGCGAACGGTGCGCCATAGGTCAGCAGCGCCGCCACGCGCGACTGGTCGTCGGCCGACAGCGGCGTCTGCGCATCGACGAAATGCAGGAACTGGCCGTGCACCGACTCGATATCGGCGTCGATTTGCCGGAGAGCGGAGAGCAGGCGTTGCTGACGGAAGGCGGAGAGCGCCAAAGCGCCGGGGAAGCACGAGAAATGCGCCATGATCGTAGCGGTCGGGAGGCGTAGAGGTAAAGCCTGGTAGGGGCCTGGTAGGGGCTGCTGCTTGCTCGGCACCGCTGCATGGGGTGCCGGCTGGCGGGAAACCGCTATTGTACCTTGCCGGCACCGGCTTTTTGCACTGCGACATCCGCACGGGGCTGTGTCACGCTGCGGCGTGATAATGCCTATGCATCACTTCACGGCGAAGAACGGCTCAGAGTGACGTTGCCGACCGCGCCGCCTGCTCGTACAGGCCGGTCAATACCCGCATCAGCCGGGCCAGTTCACCGATCTCGGCATTCTCTTCGCTGCCCGCGGTGAAATTGCTGGTCAGGCATTGCTCGCGGATCTCGCGGTAGCGCGAACAGGCCTCGGCGCCGGCCTCGGTGGTCGAGTACGTTGCCTCCTTGCCCACCCGCTCGCCGCTGACCAGTCCCAGCCCCTGCAGCTTCTTCAGCGCATAGGTGACCAGGTGCGTGTCTTCGACGTTGAGCACGAAGCAGATATCGGCCAGCCGCTTGGGCCGGCCACGGTGGTTGACGTGGTGCAGCACCAGCACGTCGAGGAAGGTCAGGTCGCGCACACCGGCGGCGCCCATGCAGCGCACCACCCAGCGGCTGTAGGCGTTGTAGGCAGTGTTCAGGCCGAACTCGAATTCCGACAGCTCCGGACTGCGCACCGACACCAGGTGCGACGACGACACGATATTGGCGCCGGCGGCGCGCGACAGTGCCGTGGCTGGCCTGCCTGCAGGGATCTCGGCGACCGCGGCGGCGGCGGCGGCGGGCGCGCTTTCGGCTGGCTTGCGTGACATGGTGACGATTCCTTTCGATGGAGGGCGGCAGTGGCGGTGGACGGAGACCAGATTGCGCCGGATCGCCCCGCCGGGCGCCGCCTTTGGCCTGACAGTTTATCGGTGAATTATCACGAATAAAACGGCATTTCGGGCGGCCCCTGCTCGCCCGGGGTCGCATAGGCGTCTCTGTGTTTCGGACTCTTCCCAGACCGGTCGGAGACGCTATACTGTATATCCATACAGTATCGATCCGAGCCCCCCATGTCGCCCGAACCTGCCAACTGCCCCCTTTGCGGCGCTGCTGCCGAGCGCACGCGCGCCGCGCCACGCGGCTATCTCTACCTCTGCCCCGGCTGCGGCGCCTATCACATCAGCCGCGGCGCCCTGGCCTGCCGCCAGGACCTTCCCGCTTCCGCCAGGAGCGATGTGCGGCGGCTGCGCGCCTATGGCCACCAGCCCCAGATCGAGGTCTGCCGGGACGGCGTGCGCATCGTGCCCGGGCGGAGGTAGGCATGGGCAACAGCAAACGGGCAGCAAGCTGCCACCTGCCGACGGCAACGCCCGAGTATCCGGTGCCAGGAGCGAACGGCATTCTGGCGCAGGTGCAGGGTCACCATGTCGCCGCCGCGCTGCAGACCCTGCCGCGGGCGACGGCGGACGCGCCCAACCACCATGAGGTGCTGGTCGAAGCCGGCCACCTCGGCACGGTCCGGCTCTTTATCGTGAAGAAGCTCGCGCGCCATAACCGGCACAGCCACTACTACTGGTCGGCCTACCGCGCCGAGCCCGCCTGAAGCGACGCATCAAGACGTGATGCATTTCTGCCACGCTACCTCTTGAGTAGGGATATGCTACGGCGACCACGGCGCGGCAATATCGAACGGTCGGACGCGTTCACCCATCCGGCTTCGACCGCCCGCTACACGTAGCGGGCGCTTTTTTTGCGCCCAGACCCGGGAGCCAATATGCAAGCGCGAATCATTCGCGTTAGACCGGCCGACTCCGGCTGGGCGCTGGACTGCGCAAGCTTTCCGCACCCGCAACGGTTTCCGACGCTCGAGGACGCGATTTCGGCCGGATGGGCGCAGGCCCGCCGCGAGCACGGCGAACTGCACATCCATCGCCACGACGGTGGCCTGCGCCTGCGCGCAGCGGCAGGCAGCGCCGAAGACTGCCAAGGCTGAGATTGCCGGGGGTTGCAGGCCGGGCGCGAATCACTGCCGAGGCACTTGCCGTAAGCGGTAACGCGACCGCCACGGAGCTGCAGTGGTCGGACACGCCGGCAATCAGCGTAAGATGGCTCCCACCCCAGGTGCATAGACGGTTCGCCCCAATCCTGCCGGAGCAGACATGCGACTTGCCGATTTCATCCTGCGCCACATGAGCCGGATCCTGACCGAATGGGAGGCGTTTGCCGCCACCCTGATGCCGGCCGCCAGGCATATGGATTCACTCGCGCTGCGCGACCACGCGCTGCAGATCCTGCAGGCCGTGGCCAAGGACCTGTCGACCCCGCAAACGCGCCACGCCCAGCGCGAAAAATCGCTGGGGCGGGCGCCGCAACTGCCCGATGCCCCGGAGACCGCGGCCCAGTCCCACGCGCTGCTGCGGGCGCGCCATGGCTTTAACATCAACCAGATCATCGGCGAGTACCGCGCCCTGCGCGCGAGCGTGCTGCGCCTGTGGATCGACGCCTGCCATCCGGACCTGCCGGATCGCGATGACATGATCCGCTTCAACGAAGCCATCGACCAGGCCGTCGCCGAATCGGTCGGCTATTTCGATGCGCAAGTCGAGCAGTCGCGCAATCTGCTGCTCGGCATGCTGGGCCACGACATGCGCAGCCCGCTGCAAACCATCCAGGCCACCGCGAGCTACCTCGCGGCGCTCAATGCCGGCGAGAAGGTCTCCGAAGCCGCGGCGCGCCTGATCCGCAGCGGCGCCCGCATGAACGCGCTGCTGGACGACCTGTGCGATTTCAACCGGGCCAAGCTCGGCCTGGGCATCAACGTCGCTCCGACCGACGTCAATCTGGCACAGATGTTCGGCGATGCCGAGGACCAGCTGCGCGCCGCCCACCCGGACCACCGCATCGAGCTCGCGGTCCATGGCAACGTGCAGGGCGTCTGGGACGGCCTGCGGCTGCAGCAGCTGCTATCCAACCTGGTCACCAATGCGGTCACGTATGGCGCGGCGAAGGCGCCGGTCCGCGTGGTCGTGACCGGCGCCGAGGCGGAGGTCCGTGTCGCGGTCTGGAACAGTGGGCCGCCGATCGATCCGCATACCCTGAGCCAGATCTTCGACCCGCTCCGACGGGGCGAGGATCCGCACGAGAAGAACACCCGCGGGCTCGGGCTCGGCCTGTATATCGCGAGCGAAATCGCCAAGGCCCACCAAGGCTCGATCGAAGCGCGCTCCGATGCGGCCGGCACCGTGTTCGAGGTACGCCTGCCGCGCCAGGCCTAGCCTGCGGTGCTACCAGCGGCCTGCGCGCCATCACATAGAGGCCATCCCTATCTGTCACCGTGCAGGGCTTCTTGCTACCCTTGAGGTTCCCAGGCCGCCCCCAGCCCACGCTGCGCGCGCGTCCGCACCCACTTGCCAACCCATGCCCTTGATGCTTCCCGACCTCGATACCCTCAACGCCCGCCTGCGCGAGGGCGCCACCAGCCGCACGCAGATCGTCGAACAGGCCGCGGCCCGGGCGGCCACGCCGGCGGCCGAGGCGGTGTTCCTGCACAGCACCTTCGACGCCGCC
>JABFVP010000470.1 GCA_013362725.1 Cupriavidus sp. | reverse complement strand
CAGCACCGGCCGCCGCCGCTGCCGCGCCGGCAGCTGCTTCGGCCGAAGTGGGCAAGAAGGTCTACGAGCAGGTCTGCGCCGCCTGCCACGCGGCCGGCGTGGCCGGTGCGCCGAAGTTCGGCGACAAGGCCGCCTGGGCGCCGCGCCTGAAGGAAGGCATGGATGCGGTCCACAACTTTGCGCTCAAGGGCAAGGGCGTGATGCCGCCCAAGGGCGGCTATGCCGGCCCGGACGCCGACGTGATCGCCGCTGCTGACTACATGGCCAACGCCGCCAAGTAAGCCGGCCCGGGGTCAACAAAAAAACCGCGCACGTTGCGCGGTTTTTTTTCGTCCGGCCCGTCCGGTGCCGATGTTCCGGACTACACCACGCGCGAGTAGCGCGGCACGATGCGGATCGGCTGGGTGCCGTCGTTGGCGGCGCGCGCGCCGTGGTCGACCGGCCGGGCGGCGTCGTCGCGCAGGTAGCGGTCGAACACCATCGCCACGCGGCGCACCAGCAGCCGGCCGAGCGGCGTCACGTTGATGCGGCCGGGCTCGCGGCACACCAGCCCGTCCGCGGCCAGGCGCTCGAGGTCGGCCAGCTCTGCGCCAAACGTCCTGTTGAAATCGATGCCATGCCGCGCCTCGATCGCCGGCAGCTCGAGCACGCCGTGGCACATCAGGTCGCCGATGAGCTCGCGCCGCAGGTGGTCGTCGGCCGTCATCGCCACGCCGCGCGCCAGCGGCAGGCGGCCCTGGTCGAGCGCGCCGTAGTAGTCGTCGAGCGTGCGCGCGTTCTGCACGTAGCGCCCAGCGATCGCGCCGATCGCCGAGATGCCGAGGCCGACCTGGTCGTAGCCGGCGTGCGTCGAGTAGCCCTGGAAGTTGCGCTGCAGCCGGCCCTCGCGCTGGGCCACGGCGAGGTCGTCGTCGGGCAGCGCGAAATGGTCCATGCCGATATAGACATAGCCCTCGGCGGTCAGCCGCTCGATGGTCGAAACCAGGATGTCGAGCTTCTCGCCGGCCGGCGGCAATGCGTTTTCGTCGATGCGGCGCTGCGGCTTGAACACGTGCGGCAGGTGGGCATAGCTGTAGACCGAAAGCCGGTCCGGGCGCAGCGCCAGCACCTGGTCGATGGTGCGGCCGAAGCGCGCCGCGGTCTGGTGCGGCAGGCCGTAGATCAGGTCCAGGCTGACCGAGCGGAAGCCCAGCGCGCGCGCGCCATCGACCACGGCGCGGGTCTGCGCGAACGGCTGGATGCGGTGGATGGCCTGCTGCACCTCCGGGTCGAAATCCTGCACGCCCAGGCTGACGCGGTTGAAGCCCAGCTCTGCCAGCAGCGCCATGCGGTCCTGGCCGACGCGGCGCGGGTCGATCTCGATCGAGTGCTCGCCGTCGGCAGCAAGCGCGAAATGCGTGTTCAGCAGCGCCATCACGCGGCGCATTTCCGCCGGGTTCAGGAAGGTCGGCGTGCCGCCGCCCCAGTGCGACTGGATCACCTGGCGGCGCTCGCCCAGCCGCCCGGCGACCAGCGCCATCTCGCGGCCCAGGTAGCCGACGTAGCGCGCGCTGCGGCCGTGGTCGCGGGTGATGATCTTGTTGCAGCCGCAGTAGTAGCAGATGTTCTCGCAGAACGGGATATGCAGGTACAGCGACAGCGGCGCCGGCGCGTTGGCGCGGCAGGCGTCCAGCGCGTCGTGGTACAGCGACGGGTCGGGGCCGTTGTGGAAGCGGTCGGCGGTCGGGTACGAGGTATAGCGCGGGCCGTTGCCGTCGATGCGCCCGGCCAGCGCGCGGAAGTCGGAGAGTGCGCGGCGGTCGAGCGCGGCGGAAATCATGGCAGGCGGGTTCATGGGGGGCGCGGGGGAATGGGTATGCGACACGCCATCGTAGAACCGGCCCTGCGCCCGCAGCTTGACCGCCGTCAAGCGCGGGCCTGAGGCCGTCGGTCCCCGCCCCCGCTGACATGCCGATTCGTCACATTGGCGTCATGGTTGCCGGGTACGCTGCGCGCCACCGCGCCGCGAGCGATCCGTCACCGTCCCAGCCATGCCAAGTTCCCGCCGACCCAACCCGCCCGTGCCGTGCCCACCGCTGCGCGACCACACACCGGCACACGCCCGCCGCCGGCTGCTTGCCGCGGCCGGCATGGCGCTGGCGTTGCCTGCGCTGTCTCCCCTGGCACAAGCGCCGCGCACGGTGGTGGTCGGGCATCTGGTCGACCGCAACGGCCCTCAGTCCGACCTGGCACGCGACTACCTGGCCGGGGCCAAGGTCATGTTCGACGCCGTCAACGCCGCCGGCGGCCCGCTGCGGATCCAGCATGTGGTGCGCGATGCGGACCCGGATCCGCGCCGCGCGCTGGCGCAGGCGGTGTCGCTGGCCGACACCGAACATGCGGGGCTGCTGTTCGGCCCCGGCGACCGGCTGCTGCCCGTGCTGGCGTCATCGGCCGAGCTGGCGCGGCGTGGCGTGCAGATCGTCGCGCCGCTGTCAGGGCTGGCACTGGCCGCAGACAATGTCTGGTTCACGCGGGCCGACTACCAGGCCGAACTGGACGCGGCCGCGCAACAGTTGCGCGGCTACGGGCTGACGCAGATCGCGCTGGCGGTGGCGCCGGACTTTGCGGTGTCGTCGCTGGCCCGGCTGGAGGCGCAGACGGGCATCCGGGCGGTACAGCTCGAAGGCAGCGGCGATGCCGCGGCGCGGCGCATCGCGGCAACCCGCCCGGGCGCGGTGATCGTCGCCGGCGACACCCTGGCCTATGCCGAACTGGGCCGGGCGCTGGCGGCGCAGGGATGGTTCGGCTTCCTGGTCGGCCTGTCCGCGGTCAGCGCCAATGCCGCGCGCGAGATCCTGGGGCGCGGCTACGCCGGCGGGCTGCTGCTGACCCAGGTAGCGCCAGGCCCGCAGCAGGCCACGTTGCGGGTGGTGAAGGAACATGTGGCGCGCATGAAGCAGTACCTGGACGAGCCGCCGTCGCCGGCGACGCTGGCCGGCTATATCGGCGCCGCCTGGCTGGCGCGGGCGCTGCAGGGCGCGCGCCCGGGCGGCGCGGCGGAACTGCGG
>JABFVP010000466.1 GCA_013362725.1 Cupriavidus sp. | reverse complement strand
CACGCGGTCAAGGCGCTCATGGCCGGCAAGGAGCCCGACCTGATGGCGCCGCTGGCGGCGACCACCGAGATCAACCTGGGCACGCCGGCGCTGCTGCCCAACGACTACTGCGCCGACGTGCACGAGCGACTGTCGCTGTACAAGCGCCTGGCCAACTGCGAGACCCCGGAGCGCGTCGACGACATCCAGGAAGAACTGATCGACCGCTTCGGCCGTCTGCCGGCGCAGGCGCAGGCGCTGGTCGAGACCCACCGGCTGCGCATCGCCGCGGCGCCGCTGGGCGTGCGCAAGATCGACGCCGGCGAGGCCACCATCAGCGTGCAGTTCGTGCCCAACCCGCCGATCGACGCGATGCGCATCATCGACCTGGTGCAGAAGAACCGCCATATCAAGCTGGCGGGGCAGGACAAGCTGCGCATCGAGGCCAAGATGCCGGACGTGGCGGTGCGCGCGCAGACCATCAAGCATACGCTGCGGCAGCTGGCGTAGCGTCATGCCGAACCTGCATGGACGCGGCGCGCGGCCGGGTGTAGCATCGATTCCTTAACAAGTTAGCGATACCGCCCCATGCCGACCCAAGCCGCCCCCGCCGTAGCTTCCCGCCAGCCCGTACCTGAAACCGCCGCGCGCGGCAGCGCGCTGGAATGGACCCAGCGGCTGGTGGCCTACGACACCACCAGCCGCCATTCCAACCTGGGCCTGATCGAGTCGGTGCGCGACCATTTCCTGGCCAAGGGGTTGAAGCCGCATCTGAGCTACAACCCGCAACGTGACAAGGCCAACCTGTTCGTCACCGTGCCCGCGGCCAACGGCGAAACCAACGGTGGCATCGTGCTGTCGGGCCATACCGACGTGGTGCCGGTGGACGGCCAGGCCTGGACCACCGACCCGTTCAAGCCGGTGGTGCGTGACGGCAAGCTGTACGGCCGCGGCACCTGCGACATGAAGGGCTTTATCGGCACCAGCCTGTCGCTGCTGCCGGGCATCCTCGAAGCCAGGCTGCGCGAGCCCGTGCACTATGCGCTGTCGTTCGACGAAGAGATCGGCTGCATGGGCGCGCCCTACCTGCTGGCCGAACTGCGCGAGCGCGGCGTGACTCCCGGCGGCTGTATCGTCGGCGAACCCACCAGCATGCGCGTGATCGTCGCGCACAAGGGCATCAACGCGTACCGCTGCTGCGTGCGCGGGCAGGCCGCGCATTCTTCGCTGACGCCGCGCGGCGTCAATGCGATCGAATACGCGGCACGGCTGATCTGCTTCATCCGCGACATCGCCGACGAATTCAAGGCCAACGGCCCCTACGACCAGGCCTTCGACGTGCCCTACACCACCGCGCAGACCGGCACCATCCAGGGCGGCATTGCGCTCAACACGATTCCGGCGCTGTGCGAGTTCGTGTTCGAGTTCCGCAACCTGCCGGGCGTCGATCCGGAAGCGATCTATGCGCGCATCCAGGCCTATGCCAACGACGTGCTGCTGCCGAAGATGCGCGCCGAACATGCCGATGCCGATCTGACGCTGAGCAAGATCGCCGCCGCGCCGTCGCTCGACGTGGCCGAGCAGGAAGCCATCACGCAGCTGGTGCGCGCCCTGACCGCGGACCGCGACACCAACAAGGTGGCCTACGGCACCGAGGCCGGGCTGTTCCAGCGCGCGGGCATTCCGGCCGTGGTGTGCGGGCCCGGCGATATCCAGCAAGCGCACAAGCCGGACGAGTTCGTCGCGCTGGAGCAGCTGGCTGCGTGCGAGGCGTTCCTGCACAAGGTGGTGGACAGCCTGCGCATGAGCTGACTGCCGGCGTATCGAAACCTTGCTCCCCTCGCCCGCTTGCGGGAGAGGGGATGGGGGAGAGGGCCGGCGTTTCCACAAAGTTGCGCGCATCGCATCGAGATGCGCCTGCCCTGTCCCCCGCCCCACTCCGCTTCCGTTGGCGCATTGCTTTTCGCAGCGCGCCAATTACACCGCCAGCACCAAACCAACAACAACGAAGGAGATCCTGCATGGCCGCACGTCGCACCGCATCCCGTTCCACCACCCGCTTCGCCGTCGCCGGCCTGGCCCTGGCCGCCGGCCTGCTGTGCCACGGCGCGCAGGCGCAGGCACCGGCCGCACCCGCCGGCGCCGATACGCTGCACGCCCAGATCGAAACCCGCGCCCAGGCGGTGGAAAAGCAGCTGATCGCCTGGCGCCGCGATATCCACCAGCATCCGGAGCTTGGCAACTACGAGACACGCACCGCAAAGCTGGTGGCGGACCACCTGCGCAAGCTCGGCATGGAGGTCAAGACCGGCGTGGCCAAGACCGGCGTGGTCGGCGTGCTCAAGGGCGGCAAGCCCGGTCCGGTGGTGGCGCTGCGCGCCGACATGGACGCGCTGCCGGTCAAGGAGCGCGTCGACGTGCCGTTCGCGTCGAAGGCCAAGGGGCAGTACCTGGGCAAGGAAGTCGACGTGATGCACGCCTGCGGCCATGACACGCACGTGGCGATCCTGATGGCCACGGCCGAGGTGCTGGCCGGCATGAAAGACCAGCTGCCCGGCACGGTCAAGTTCATCTTCCAGCCGGCCGAGGAAAGCCCGGCCGATTTCGAACCCAACGGCTCGAACATGTGGGGCGCCAAGCAGATGGTGGCCGAGGGCGTGCTCGACAATCCCAAGGTCGACGCGATCTTCGGCCTGCATGTGACCAGCGGCATCGAGTCGGGCAAGCTGGGCTGGCGCAGCGGCGCGTCGATGGCGGCGGCAGACCAGTTCTGGATCGACGTCAAGGGCCGCCAGACCCACGGCGCGCGGCCGTGGGGCGGGATCGACCCGATCGTGGTGGCGTCGCAGATCGTGATGGGGCTGCAGACTATCCAGAGCCGCCAGGTCAATGCCATGCTGGAACCGTCGGTGATCACCGTGGGCACCTTCCACGGCGGCAACCGCATGAATATCGTGCCGGAGAAGGTCGAGATGATGGGCACCATCCGCACCTATGACGAAGGCATGAAGAAGGACATCCATGCCCGCATGAAGCGCACCACCGAGGCCATTGCCTCCAGCGCCGGGGCCGAGGCCA
>JABFVP010000456.1 GCA_013362725.1 Cupriavidus sp. | reverse complement strand
ACATAAAATGAATCGCATTCGGACGGTAGTGCGAGCCTCCGTGCTGCACCGCAAAATGACCGTCAGCGCAGAAATAGCCTATAAGGGTGCAACCGGGTTTCATGCAGCCAGGCCGCCCCCGATGGCGGCATGCAATGCGCGCCGGCTCCCCCGGTTCCATTCCATATCGTCTGGCCGTACGACGCGGCCAGCTACCCGACAGGAGGCATGACCCATGCGCTGGAAGCAACGTCCGCAAGGTTCCAACTGGGGCGACTTCGGCCCCGACGACCAGCTCGGCCGCATCAACCTGATCGGGCCCGAGCAGGTCATCAAGGGCGCGCGCGAGGTGCAGGCCGGCCTGAGCTTCTGCCTGTCGCTGCCGCTGGACTACCCTGGCGGCAACAAGCTCAATCCCCGTCGCCATCCGCCTGTGCTGCGCCCTACCTTCCGCGACGACGCGCCGTACACCAACTTCCCGCTGGCGAAGATGGACCCTGCCGCGACCGATGTCATCAGCGACGATCAGGTGCTGATGTGCCTGCAGTACAGCACGCAATGGGACGCGCTGGCGCATGTGGGGGCGCTTTTCGACGCCGACGGCGATGGCCGCGCCGAGCGGGTCTACTACAACGGCTACCGCGCCAACGAGCATATCGTCGGGCCGGTCGACTATGCCGAGGACGACAACTTCGCGGCGCACCCGTGCGGCCACGACCACAGCGCGGCGCACGCGCTCGGCATCGAAAACTTCGCGGTCAAGGGCATGCAGGGACGCGGCGTGCTGGTGGACCTGGCGCACGTGTTTGGCATGGAGTTCCGCAACGTCGGCTACGACGACCTGATGCGCGCGATCGAAGCCGGCAAGGTGGACGTCGAACGCGGCGACATGCTGCTGCTGCGCACGGGCTTTGCCGAAGTGGTGCTATCGATGCAGCGCGAGCCAGATGAAGCCGTGCTGCATCACAGCTGCTGCGCACTCGACGGGCGCGATGACAAGTTGCTGAACTGGATCACCGATGCGGGCATTGCCGCGCTGATCGCGGATAACTATGCGGTGGAGCGCTACCCTGCCCGCCCCGCGCCCGATGGCGAATCGCACCATCCTTTGCTGCCGCTGCATCACCATTGCCTGTTCAAGCTGGGGTTGCCGCTGGGAGAGCTGTGGTATTTGCGTGAGCTGGCGGATTGGCTGCGGGCGAATGGGCGTACGCGGTTTCAGTTGACCGCGCCGCCGTTGAGGTTGCCGGGAGCGGTGGGGTCGCCGGTTACGCCCGTTGCTACGGTATAACGGCTCGCTATCTCAGGCATTCACGACCGCCGGCTGCAGGATCCTGCCGGCGAACCCGTGATCCTGCGCGAGCCGCGCTCGAAGACCCGCGACCGCGTCGAGCGCGCGTGCGCGCAGCATGGCGTGGCGCTGCACTGGGTGCCGGAGCTCCAGATGGTGCCAGATGGTGCCGGCGGGACGAGCCGCTGCTATGGATCGGCTATTCCCTGTGCTGCCTGGCCGTGCGCAAGGAACGGCCCTTGATTTCGGCGCTGTTCGCGGTGGCGCTGGGCGGCGGCTCAGACTGAGACGTGGCGCGCTCGCGTTCTAGTTCGCGCTCGCGCTCGGCCGCGGCCTCGTGCCGGCGCGAGCCGTAGCGGCGCGCGTACTGCCAGGTAAACTCCGCGCCCAGCAAGAAGATCTGCGCGGAGTAATACACCCACAGCAGCAGCACCACCAGCGAGCCGGCCGCACCGTAGCCGTTGGCCACGCCGCTCTTGCCGATATAGAGTCCGATCAGGAACTTGCCCAGCGTGAACAGCAGCGCCGTCACCGCCGCACCCAGCCACACGTCTGGCCAGCGCACCTTGGCGCGCGGCATGATCTTGTAGATCATGGCGAAGACCACCGTGATCAGCCCCAGGCTGACCACGGTGTCGAGCACATGGGCAATCAGTTCCTCGGACCCGAACAGCGGCCCCCACAGGCGGTTGAGCGCGGAGATGGCCGCGCTCAGCAGCAGCGACACCACCATCAGGGAGCCGACGCCCAGGATCATGCCGAACGACAGCAGCCGCGCGCGCAGCAGCGAGAACAGGCCGGAGCTCTTGCGCCGCTCCGGCACCTCCCAGATCCGGTCCAGCGCTGACTGCAGCTCGGCGAACACCGTGGTCGCACCGACCAGTAGCACCACCACGCCTACCACCGCGGTCAGCGCGCTGGCCGCTGGCTTGCTGACCGCCAGCAGCATCGCTTCAATGGTCTTGGCGCCCTCCGGGCCGAGCAGCCCCTGCAACTGCGCCACCACTTCGCCGCGCGCGGCATCGTGCCCGAACACCACGCCCGCCACCGAGATCACGATCAGCAGCAGCGGCGCGATCGAGAACACCGTGTAGTAGGCCAGCGCCGCACCCATGCTGGGGGCGTAGTCTTCGACCCAGGCGTTGACGGTATCCCGCAGCAGCCCGTAGAGCGCGCGGGGCGAGGACAGCAGCACCGACGAAATGGAAGGCATCGCCCGATCCCCAGTCACGATACTGCCCTGCCCCCGCAATTCCCGTTCCTGCCCGCGGCCATGTGCTGCGGCCATGGCAGGCATCGCGCCACGGGCCCCCAGCGTCCTACCTGCGCGGCACCGGGCTGCCGCAGGCATGCCAGTCGCCCGCCCCGGAGACGCCGGATCGCATGCAGTCTTTACAACGCCCGCATCACGGCGCCTGCATCGACACCCCGTAGCCGCCGAAGATGCGCGCCAGCTCGCCGTTGCCGCGCAGCGTGTCCAGCGCCGACTGCAGCGCCTCGGCCAGCTCGCGTTCGCCGGCCTTGACCGCCATGCCGACGGCCCAGCCCCGCGGCGGCAGCAGCGGCGCGCTGATGTCGCTGGCGGCAAAGCGGCCGGCGGCGTGGCCGGTGGCCTTGAGCGCGCTTTCATACTGGGCGCGCGTCACCAGCGCGGCGGCGATCTCGCCGGAGAACAGCGCATGCAGCGCCAGGCCGGGCTCGGGGTAGATCCGGACCCGCTCGCGCAGCGCGCCGCCGGCGGCGGACAACAGCGCGTTGGCCCCGGCCGAACCCGCGGCCGCGCCGGTGGGCTGGCCGGCCAGGTCTTCC
>JABFVP010000124.1 GCA_013362725.1 Cupriavidus sp. | reverse complement strand
GCCAGGGACGAGAAGGTCAGGACCGACAAGGTCGAGGGCGTCGGCCTGACCACCAAGCCGCCGGCGCGCTACAACGAAGCCACGCTGCTGTCGGCGATGGAAGGTGCAGGCAAGCTGGTCGACGACGACGCGCTGCGCGAAGCCATGGCCGGCAAGGGCCTGGGCACGCCGGCGACGCGCGCGGCGATCATCGAAGGGCTGCTGACCGAGAAATACCTGGTGCGCGAAGGCCGCGAGCTGATCCCCACCGCCAAGGCGTTCCAGCTGATGACGCTGCTGCGCGGCCTGGGCGTGCAGGAACTGACCCAGGCGGAACTGACCGGCGAGTGGGAGCACAAGCTGTCGCAGATCGAGCGGGGCCGCCTCAAGCGCGACGAGTTCATGCGCGAGATCGCGCAGATGACGCAGCAGATCGTCAAGCGCGCCAAGGAATACGACAGCGACACCATTCCCGGCGACTACGCCACGCTGGACACGCCGTGTCCGCAGTGCGGCGGCCAGGTCAAGGAGAACTACCGCCGCTTTGCCTGCACCGCATGCGAATTCTCGATCAGCAAGATCCCGGGCGGGCGCCAGTTCGAGATCGACGAGGTCGAGGAACTGCTGCTGAAGAAAGAGATCGGTCCGCTGCAGGGTTTCCGCAGCAAGATGGGCCGCCCGTTCGCCGCCATCCTCAAGCTGGGCAAGGACGACGAAGGCCATTACAAGATGGAATTCGACTTTGGCCAGAATGACGACGACAACGACGGCGAGCCGGTCGACTTCAGTGGCCAGCAGCCGGTGGGAACCTGCCCGAAGTGCGGCGGCTCGGTGTTCGAGCACGGCATGAAGTATGTCTGCGAGAACAGCACGACCAGCCCCAAGAGTTGTGACTTCACCACCGGCAAGATCATCCTGCAGCAGGAAATCAGCCGCGAGCAGATCGGCAAGCTGCTCAACGAAGGCAAGACCGACCTGCTGACCGGCTTCAAGTCGTCGCGCACCGGCCGCAACTTCAAGGCCTTCCTGGTCAAGCAGCCGGACGGCAAGATCGGCTTCGAGTTCGAGGTGCGCGAGCCCAAGGCGGGCGCCAAGACGGCGGCCAAGGCGGCGTCGCGCGGCGCGGCGGAAGCCGAAGCGGCGCCGGCAACCAAGACGGCAACCAAGACGGCAGCGAAGACGGCGGCCAAGACGGCCGCTGCCAAGGCGCCGGCGAAGAAGGCCGCGGCCAAGAAGGCACCTGCCAAGACCCCCGCGGCAAAGAAGACGCGCGCGGCAGCAGCCGGCGAGTAAGCGCGGTCGACCCCATGCAAAACGCCCGGCGTTGCCGGGCGTTTTGCTTTGCGCGGCTCACAAGCCGTGCGCTGGTTCAGGTACGCAAGGCGTGGGCGCCAAGGCTGACGGCCGGTTGCTCTTCCTTGCCCCGCACCTGCCCTTCTTCCAGCAGGAAGTCGATAAAGGCGCGCACCTTGGTGGGCAGGAACTTGCGGCTGGGATAGACCACGCTGACATCGCGCCGCGGCAGCTGGTACTGCGGCAGCACGTGCACCAGCCGGCCCGCTTCGATATTGGGCCGCGCCAGGTAGGACGAGAGCATGGCCACGCCCATGTCGGCCAGTGCGGCCTGGTGCGCCAGCTCGGCGTTGCTGCACAGCAGCCCCGGGCGGATCGGCACGGTCACCTCGCCTTCGGGTCCGAGCAGCGTCCATTCGTGCTCGGCGTTGGGCAGGCGCATGGCGATGCAGCGATGGTGGCTCAGCTCATGGGCATGGCGGATCGGCGCATGCGCGGCGACATAGCCGGGCGAGGCGCACAGGATCACCTCGGCCGACAGCAGCGGCCGCGCCACCAGGTGCGAGCCCAGCCCCAGGTCCGACAGCATCACGGCCACGTCGCGGCCTTCCTCGACGATATCGACATTGCGGTCCGACAGGATCACGTCGATCACCACGTCAGGGTAAAGCTGCTGGAAGCGCGACAGCAGTTCGGGCAGCAGGTGCAGGCCGAACATCACCGGCGTCACCAGCCGAAGCGTGCCGGACAGTGACTGGCTGCGCGCAGTGACCACGCTTTCGGCTTCCTCCACGTCTTCCAGGATCTGCTGGCAGCGCTGCAGGTAGGTCTCGCCGGCATCGGTCAGCGACAGGCTGCGCGTGGTCCGGTTGAGCAGGCGCGTGCCGAGGTGGCTTTCCAGGTCGGCCACGTAGCGCGTGACCACCGCGTTGGACATTTCCAGCTGCTGCGCTGCACGCGCGAAGCTGCCGAGCTCCACCACTTTGGAAAACACACGCATCGACTGCAAGCGATCCATGACACAGTCTCCCGTTTCTTGGCTGAATTCTTCCGCAATCAGCTTATTTTATTGTCCGAATCAAAACTAATCATTGTGGATCCTGATATTTATTGATATGAGGGAAATGCCTAATATCTAGCCATCGGATGCCGCAATGCAACATGCCTTCCCCGGAAGGTGCCGGATCAGGCATCCATGCTCTAGGAAAGGCCTGAATCATGAAAACCAACCGTTACGCCCTGATCGCTGTCGCCACCGTCGCTGCCGCCCTGTCCGCTGCACCCGCCTTTGCCAAGAACGGCAAATTCGACGTCTACACCGACGGCGCCAAGGTGGCCAGCTTCGACGTCTATGCCGACGGCGCACGGGCCGGCAAGTTCGACCCGTACACGGACGGTGCCAAGGCCGGCAAGTTCGACGCCTTCACCGACGGCGCCCGCAGCGGCAAGTTCGACACCTTCTCGGAAGGTGCGAAGTACGACACCACGACCGATCGCGCGCCGCTCTGAGCCGGCACGGTCACCGCTTGAACCTGGTCTCCACAGGTCCTTAGGAGAGCGCCCCCGCGTCTCTCCCGCTTTATCGGCGAAGAAGCCCGCACCGGTGACGGTGCGGGCTTCTTTGTTTCTGGCGCCGGCGGATCCGGCCCGGACTGTGGCCGATTATGCCAGACCCCGCAACGCAACAACGTCAGACGCGTGGTGGATGCGCCAAAAGAAAAACGGGCCATGATGGCCCGTTTTGCTGACCCCGCCGCGACTTAATCGTCGTAGTCGTGGTGATGATGGTGCTTGTGCTTCTTGCGCT
>JABFVP010000632.1 GCA_013362725.1 Cupriavidus sp. | reverse complement strand
CCATGCTTCGGGCGGATCGCCACGAGCGGCGATCAGCTCGCCGTCCTTGTAGCGTTTGACGAAGGCGCATCGAAGAATGTCGTGCCGGAGCGAGGGTGAAAGGGAACTGAACCAGCGACCACTGTTGATCGCCTCACGTTCTTCGATGGTAAGAATGGGGTCGTCCATGTTCTGTCCTGTCGGCGACTGAATCGGGCTGGCTTGTCGCAAGGGTGACCTTCCGGCTCACGAGTAGCGCGGCTTCTCCTTGGCAAGGAAGGCAGCGATGCCGATTCCGGCGTTGGCATGGTGCAGGTTGCGCACGAAGTGGTCGCGTTCCGCGTCCAACTGCTTGGACAACGTGCTGCCGCGGCCTTCGTTGAGCAGTTCCTTCGCGCTGGCCAGCGCGTTGGGCGCGCGGCCGTTGAGCTGCGCCGCCAGCGCCAGCGCATCGTTCAGGGCCTGGCCGTTCTCGGCCAGCCGGTTGACCATGCCCAGCGCATGCAGCCGCTCGGCGCCGATGCGCTCGCCCAGCATCATCCATTCGCTGATGACCTGGCGCGGCAGGAACTGGGACAGGTGCCAGCTCATGCCGCCGTCGGGCGATAGCGCGATGTTGCTGTACGAGGCCGCGAAGACCGCATCGCGTGCCGACACGATCAGGTCGCAGGCCAGCGCCAGCGAAAAGCCCGCGCCGGCGGCCGCGCCTTCCACCGCCGCGATGATGGGTTTGGGAAAGGCACGCATCGCCTCGATCCAGTTGTGCAGGCCCTCGATGCTCTGCGCCTGGTAGGCGGGCTCGCGCTCGCGGTTGGCCTGCAGGCGCTGCAGCGAGCCGCCTGCGCTGAACCAGGCGCCTTCGCCGGCCAGCACCACGCTGCGCACTTCGGCGCTGTCGCCGGCGCGGTTGAGCGTCTCGATGCCGGCGGCATACATGTCTGGCCCGAGCGCATTGCGCTGGGTCGGGTTGGAGATCAGCAGAACCATGGTGCCGTCCTGCGTGCTGCTCTTGAGTTGTGCGGTCATCGTTCTTCAGTCTTCCTGGTGGGTGAGGCTCAGTCCCAGCGCGCCGCGGCGGCGCAGCCAGGGACTGGGACGGTAGCGCGGATCGCCATAGACGGTCTGCATGTTGAACAGCACCTCCAGCATGTTGGTCGGGCCGTAGAGGTCGCCCATGGCCAGCGGGCCGCGGGGATAGCCCAGACCCAGGCGCACGGCCGTCTCGAGGTCGGCGGGCGAGCAGATGCGCTGCTGGCACATGTCGGAGGCGATGTTGACGATGGTGGCAACCACGCGCTGCGTGACGAAGCCGCCCGAGTCGCGGATCACGCTCACGGCCTTGCCGTCGCGGGCGAACAGGGCATGGGCCGCCTCGCGCATGTCGCGACGCGTGGCGGGCGTGCCGGCGAGCACGCGGCGCCGGGTCGCGGCATCGTCCACCAGCAGGTCGATGCCCACGACGCGCGTGGCGTCGAGGCGGTCGACCGCGGCCACGGTGGTGATGTCGAAGCCCAGGGGCGCGACCAGGATCAGCGCGTTGGAGGAGGGCGAGGCGCCGGTCTCGATGCGTGCGCCCAGGTCGTGCACGAGGCGCAGCAGTTCGGCCCGCCGGGCGGCCCGCGGCGACACCCAGACCGGCGGCAATGTGTCGAGCAAAGGCGCCGGCGGCTCAGCCGGCAGTTGCGCGGCGCCATCCGCATAGCGGTAGAAGCCTTCGCCCGTCTTGCGGCCCAGGGCACCCGCCGCCAGCCGCTGCGCGGTGATGACGCTCGGGCGGAAGCGCGGCTCCTCGTAATACTGGCGGTAGATCGACTCCATCACGGGATGCGAGACGTCCAGCGCCGTCAGGTCCAGCAGCTCGAAGGGGCCGAGGCGAAATCCTGCCTGGTCCTTCAGGATGCGGTCGACGGTGGCGAAGTCGGCGACGCCTTCGGACACGATGCGCAGCGCCTCGGTGCCGTAGCCACGGCCGGCATGGTTGACGATGAAGCCGGGTGTGTCCTGCGTGTGCACCGCGCTGTGGCCCATCTGCGTGGCGAAGGCGGCCAGGCGCTCGCACACGGCGCGGTCGGTCTTGAATCCGGCAACCACTTCGACCACCTTCATCAGCGGGACCGGGTTGAAGAAGTGGTAGCCTGCAAAGCGCTCGGGGAGCTTCAGGCCGGCGGCAATGGCCGTCACCGACAGCGACGAAGTGTTGGTGGCCAGCACGGCGCTGTCCTTCACCACGCCCTCGAGCTCGAGAAACAGTTTGCGTTTGACCTCCAGGTTTTCGACCACGGCTTCAATCACCAGATCGCACTCGGCCAGGGCCTGCACGCTGTCCACTGCGCGCAGGCGCGCCGCAAGGGCGCCCTGGGCGGTGGCATCGAGCTTGCCCTTTTCCTGCAGCCGAGACCATTGGCCGGTGATCGCCTCCACGCCGCGCTCCGCGGCGCCCTGCTGGCTGTCAATCAGCAGCACGTCGCTGCCGGCCTGCGCGGCGATCTGGGCGATGCCGCGGCCCATGGCGCCGGCGCCGACCACGCCAACCTTGTAAAAGATCACGGTCATATTTCGAAAGTCTGGATGTAAGTGATAAGTTGTGCCTGCCGTGACAGAATGTGTTTACCTTTTTTTACGGTCTGATCCATTGCAAGCTTTGCGTCTCACCGCGGGTCTCCTGTTGCTCGGCACTGCACTCCAGGCCTCGGCGTTGACGATCGGTCGGCCCACCGGCAATGCCTGGATCGGCAAGCCGCTCGACCTGGTGATCCCGCTCGAACTCGACAGCAGCGAGTCGGGAGACAGCCTCTGCCTCGAAGCCGATGTGCAGCAGGGCGACGCACGCATCGACGACAAGCGGGTCACTCTATCGCTCGAGCCCGGCCCCAGTCCCGACATGCCGCGGGTGCGACTGCGCACCACGCGGGCCATCGAGGAGCCGGTCGTCACCGTCAGATTCACGGCCGGTTGCGCCACCAAGTCTACGCGCCAGTACGTGCTGCTGGCGGATCTGCCTGATGCGGCGCCGGTGACGGCGTCGCCCCCGCGACTCGTGCCGCCGGCCGCCGTGGCCGATGGTGCCGAGCGCAGTGCCTCGCAGCCCGCCAGGCCGTCGC
>JABFVP010000016.1 GCA_013362725.1 Cupriavidus sp. | reverse complement strand
CTGCTGAGCGCCGGCGGCGTGGAAAGCATGAGCCGCGCACCGTTCGTGATGGGCACGGCCACCAGCGCGTTCTCGCGCGATGCGCAGATCTTCGACACCACCATCGGCTGGCGCTTCATCAACCCGGCCATGCGCGCGGCCTACGGCGTGGACTCGATGCCCGAGACCGCCGAGAACGTCGCCACCGACTACAAGATCAGCCGTGAAGACCAGGACCTGATGGCGCTGCGCAGCCAGGAAAAGGCCTCGCGCGCGCAGGCCGACGGCACGCTGGCCCAGGAAATCACCGCGGTCACGATTGCGCAGAAGAAGGGCGATGCCATCGTGGTAGAGCGCGACGAACACCCGCGCGCCACCAGCATGGAGGCGCTGGCCAAGCTGCGCGGCGTGGTCCGTCCTGACGGCACCGTCACCGCCGGCAATGCCTCGGGCGTGAACGACGGCGCCTGCGCGATCCTGCTGGCGAGCGAAGCCGGCATCAAGCAACACGGCCTGACCCCGCGCGCGCGCATCGTCGGCATGGCCACCGCCGGCGTGGCGCCGCGCGTGATGGGCATCGGCCCGGCACCGGCGACGCAGAAGCTGATGAAGCAACTGGGCATGAACCTGGACCAGATCGACGTGATCGAACTGAACGAAGCCTTTGCCGCGCAAGGCCTGGCCGTGCTGCGCGAACTGGGCATCGCCGACGACGACAAGCGCGTCAACCCCAACGGCGGCGCGATCGCGCTGGGCCACCCGCTGGGCATGAGCGGCGCGCGCCTGGTCACGACCGCGATGTACCAGCTGCACCGCACCGGCGGGCGCTTCGCGCTGTGCACGATGTGCATCGGCGTGGGGCAGGGTATTGCGATGGTGATCGAGCGCGTTTAAGCGCGGCGGTTGTGAATTGCTGAGTGTTGTCTCCCCTCTCCCGCTTGCGGGAGAGGGGCCGGGGGAGAGGGCAGGCGCAGGTCAAGCACGACAAGCCTGCACTCCGTGGCGGCTCCCGCCCTCTCCCCAACCCTCTCCCGCAAGCGGGAGAGGGAGCAGGACAGCGGTAGTTTTTATTGAGTGAGTCCCAAAGATGTCCCTCCCCGTAGCCACCCTCGTCACCGGCGGCAGTTCCGGCATCGGCCGCGCCATCTGTGAAATGCTGCTGGCCGATGGCGTGACCCAGGTGGTCAACGTCGACTACGCCGAGCCGGCGTGGTCGCACCCCAACCTGAGCTTCTTGCAGGCCGACCTGACCGATGCCGAGGCCACCCGCGCCGTGGCCGCGCAGGTCACGTCGCGCTTCGCCGTCACGCGCCTGGTCAACAACGCCGGCGCCACGCGCCCCGGCACCGCCGACACCGCCACCGTCGCCGACCTGGACTACGTGACCGGGCTGCACCTGCAGGCCACCCTGCTGCTGACGCAGGCATGCTTGCCGGCGATGCGCGCCGCGGGCTTCGGCCGCATCGTCAACATGGCGTCGCGCGCCGCGCTGGGCAAGGCCGAGCGCGTGGTGTATTCCGCCACCAAGGCCGGCCTGATCGGCATGACCCGCACGCTGGCGATGGAACTGGGCGGCGACGGCATTACCGTCAACGCCGTGGCCCCGGGTCCGATTGCCACCGAGCTGTTCCGCAAGAGCAATCCCGAAGGTGCGGAGCAAACCAAGCGCATCCTTGCCAGCATCACGGTCAAGCGCATGGGCACCCCGGAAGATGTAGCGCGCGCCGCGCTGTTCTTCCTGTCGCCGGACAACGGCTTCGTCACCGGCCAGGTGATGTACGTGTGCGGCGGCACCACGCTGGGCGTTGCGCCGGTGTAAAGATCGGCGCGCCTGCGCGACTCAAGCATTCAACAAGAAGAGACGTTAACCAAGCGTCACGCATGGCGGCCCATCAGCGGGCCGCCCACCGGCAGCGCGCGTGTGCGCGCTCCGTTCGGGAACGGCAATCACGCCATTCAGCACAACCTCCCGCGGTACCCGATCACCGCCGGAACGACATAGCACCGGAGCATTACCGATGAGACAAGATTCCCAGACCTCCACCACGCGCCGCCGCCTGCTTGCCGCCGGCGTGGCACTGGCCACCACCCTCGCCGGCTTCGCCGGCGCGGCCCACGCGCAGGGCGGCTATCCGACCAAGCCGATCACGCTGATCGTGCCGTTCTCGGCCGGCGGCACCACCGACATCCTGGCCCGCATCGTCGGCCTGCAGCTGGGCAAGGCGCTTGGCCAGCCGGTGGTGATCGACAACCGTCCGGGCGCGGGCGGCAACATCGGCGCATCGCTGGCCGCCAAGGCCCCGGGCGACGGCTACACGCTGTTCATGGGCACCATCGGCACGCATGCCATCAACCAGTCGCTGTACTCCAAGCTGCCGTACGACCCGGTCAAGGACTTCGCGCCGATCAGCCGCGTGGCGATGGTGCCGAACCTGGTGGTGGCCAACCCCAAGGTGCCGGTCAACAACATCAAGGAACTGATCGCCTACGTCAAGGCCAACCCGGACAAGCTGTCGTACGGCTCGTCGGGCAGCGGCTCGTCGATGCACCTGTCGGGCGAACTGTTCAACTCGATGACCGGCCTGCATATCCAGCACATCCCGTACAAGGGCAGCGCACCGGCCGTCAACGACCTGCTGGGCAACCAGATCGGCCTGATGTTCGACAACATGCCGTCGTCGTATCCGCACGTGAAGGCGGGCAAGCTGCGCGCGCTGGCGGTGACCTCGGCCAAGCGCTCGCCGGCGCTGCCCAACGTGCCGACCGTGGCCGAATCGGGCGTGCCGGGCTATGAAGCCACCTCGTGGTTCGCGCTCTACGCCACCGCCGGCACGCCGCAGGCCATCGTCGACCGCCTCAACGCCGAAGTGGTCAAGATCCTCGCCATGCCGGACGTGAAGAAGCAGATGGCCGACCAGGGCGCCGAACCGAACCCGGAAAAGCCGGCCCAGCTGGCCGCGTTCATGAAGTCGGAAACGGCCAAGTGGGCGAAGGTGGTGAAGGCTTCGGGGGCGACGGTGGACTGAGCCTCCACCAGCCTCTAGCTGTCCACAGCATCGAACCGGCCCCTGGGCCGGTTTTTTTTCGCCTGCCGCCGCTAAGGATCCGCCAGTTTCTGCCGTAACACAGGACTGCAATCCGTGTATCCGCCGCGCGAGCCTGTTGACTCAGATTGACTTTCCCTCGCCGGACACGGTGTAGCATGGCGCGCTGCGGGCCGCCATGGTGCATGTGCGCCATGGCATCCGCTCAATCACAACAGGGAGAAGAACAAGTGAAGACCATGAAATCGTGCTGCCTGCTCGGCGCGGCCGCCGCCGCGCTGCTGCTGGCAGGCTGTGCCACCGAGACCTCGACCGCCTTGCCGGTGCAGAAGGTGGAAAGCGCCAGCCGGGCATATAACGGCGTGCGCACGCCGATTGCCGTCGGCAAGTTCGACAACCGCTCCAACTACATGCGCGGCGTGTTCTCGGACGGCATCGACCGCCTCAGCGGACAGGCCAAGACCAGCCTGGTGACCCATCTGCAGCAGACCAACCGCTTCAATGTGCTGGAGCGCGAGAACCTGGAAGAGATCAAGCGCGAGGCAGCGATCAAGAACCAGGCGCAACGCCTCAAGGGCGCCGACTATGTGGTGACGGGCGATATCACCGAGTTCGGGCGCAAGGAAGTCGGCGACGTGCAGCTGTTCGGCATCCTCGGCCGCGGCCGTGAGCAGGTGGCCTATGCCAAGGTCAACCTTAACATCGTCAACATCAACACCTCGGAAGTCGTATATGCCACGCAAGGCGCGGGCGAATACAAGCTGTCGAACCGCGAGGTGATCGGCTTTGGCGGCACGGCCAGCTATGACTCGACGCTCAACGGCAAGGTCATGGACCTGGCCATGCGCGAGGCCGTGAACAACCTGGTCAGCGCCATCGAGACCGGCGCCTGGAAGCCGGCCCAGCAGTAAGCGCCCGGTCGCGGCGCTCAATCCAACGCAACGAGAACAACAATGATGAACACGGTCATGCTGCATCGCGCAGCATTATTGTCGGCCGCCGGCAGCCTCCTGCTTGCCGGCTGCGCGGCGCCCAAGCCCATGTACCAGTGGGAGGGCTACCAGACCCAGGTCTACGAATATTTCAAGGGCGAATCCAGGGAAGCGCAGATCACCGCCCTGGAAAGCGGGCTGCAGAAGATCCAGGCGCAGAGCGGGTCGGTGCCGCCGGGCTACCACGCCCAGCTTGGCCTGCTGTACCTGAACATCGGCAAGGGCGACCAGATGATCAAGGAATTCCAGACCGAAAAGACGCTGTTTCCGGAATCGGCGCCTTATATGGATTTCCTGCTGAGGAACGTGAAGAGCGACACCCGCACCGAGATCAAGACCGGCGCCGCGGCCGGCAAGGATAGTGGCACCGCCACCACCGCAAGGAGCCCTCAATGATGCGCCGTCTCGTTACCTATGTGGCTGGGGTGGCCATGGCCATGCTGTTCGCCGGCTGTGCCGTGCCGACCAAGCAGGTGGATTACGCCGCCTTCAAGGCCAGCCGGCCGCGCTCGATCGTGGTCTTGCCGCCGCAGAACACGTCGCCTGACATCAAGGCCACCTATGCCATGCTGTCGCAAGCCACCTTCCCGCTGGCGGAATCGGGCTACTACGTGCTGCCCGTGGCGGTGGTCGACGAAACCTTCCGGCAGAACGGCCTGACGGTGCCGGACGACATCCATGCCGTGCCGGTGGCCAAGCTGCACGAGATCTTCGGCGCGGACGCGGCGCTGTACGTCACCGTGACCGAGTATGGCTCGCGCTACCAGATCCTCAGCAGCGTGACCCGGGTCGCGGCCAACGCCAAGCTGGTCGACCTGAGGAACGGCGACGTGCTGTGGTCCGGCACCGCGGTGGCCGCCACCGACAGTTCCAGCAGCGGCGGTGGGCTGATCGGCATGCTGATCAGTGCGGCCATCACGCAGGCGATGAACCACACCATGGACGCCAGCTACACCGTGGCAGGCAGCACCAGCTACCGGCTGCTGGCAGCGGACCAGCCCGGCGGCCTGCTGTACGGGCCGCGTTCGCCGAAGTACCAGTCGGACTAAGGTCGTCCCGCCGGGGCGGCACCGGGGGTGCCCGCCTCAGCGCAGAATGGCGGAGATAGCGCGCTTCTGGCGTGCAAACCAGAAGCGCAACAGCCGGTTCGACAGCACCGCCGGCAACGAGCCCGCCAGGATCCGGTAAACCCCGCTGCGGGGCAGCCGCGACGCCCTGGCGGGATCGAGCCAGTCGTCATTGCGCGCCAGGCGCTCCAGCGTCTCCATGCCGATCAGCACCGGCCACAGGCAGGCCAGCCGCAGCCTGACGAAGCGCGCCGGGATGGCCAGCGTATAGGCCAGCGCCTGTTCGAAGTGCTCCAGCGTGAAGCGCACCAGCTCGAACATCAGCGGGCGCGCGAGCGTGGACGCCTCCGGGCGCAGCAGATCCTGCGGCTGAAGACCGTGCCGCGCCAGCATCGTCTCGGGAAGATAGCAGCGCCCGATGCGCAAATCCTTGCCGCAATCTCGCAGCACGTTGGTCATTTGCAGCGCTTTGCCGAAGCGGACGCCGCGGCGCAGCATGGCGTCGACATCGCCGATGGCGCCGGGCATGTGGGCGGCGGCCATGCGGGTCCAGAACTCCCCCACGCAGCCGGCGACCAGGTAGGTATAGCGGTCCAGCTCTTCCACTTGGCGCAGCGCGACGATGCGCCCCGCGCGTTCATCGGGGAACGTGCGCAGGTCGAATTCCATCCCTTCGGTCAGCGTCGACACGATCTGCCGCACCGCGCTGCGGTCTGCCGGCTCCAGTTGCGCCAGCGCGGCCAGAGCGTGTGCAAGCGACTCGAGCAGGATGCGTTCGTCGGACTGCTCCTGGCGGCTGGCCACTTCGGCCGCGAAGTCGGGCGTCGGCGCCGCCCCCGCCTTCACGCCGTTGACCTGCTCGCGCAGCGACAGCAGCAATGACAGCCGCCGTTCCGGCGCGATCAGCGCGGTATCCGCAATGGTGTCCGCGGCGCGTGCGAGCAGGTAGGCCAGCCCGACCGGATCCCGCATGCGCGCGGGCAGCACGCGCAGCGTCAGGTAGAACGAACGCGACACGCCTTTGAGCAGCGGACCGAGGAGGAAGTCCCGGCTGGTGTCGCGCATGGGTGGTGACCTTGTCCTTGGAGAAATTGGCGTGGATGCGCCCGCGCGGCAAGGTCGCGGGCCGGCACATTGTACCTGCGGCGTCGCTCGCGCTTTGTCACAAAGGGGAAAGTCCGGGGCATGCAAGGAAAAGCGGAAAGTCGCACCGGGCCGGATGATTCCACCGTCGCGCAGGTCCTTGAATAACCCGGATTCATCTCACCCTGGAGACCCACCAGCATGAACTTCCTTGACGGCCACCTGTATCCCGAAAACCAGCAGCCTTTGATCATCACCGCCGCGCCCTATGCGCCGGGCTGGATCCCGTCGGACTTTCCGGAAGATATCCCGGTCACCATGGAGGACCAGATCCAGAAGGCGGTGGACTGCTATGAAGCCGGTGCGCGCGTGCTGCATCTGCATGTGCGCGAAGCCGACGGCAAGGGCAGCAAGCGCCTGTCCCAGTTCAACGAGCTGATCGCCGGGGTGCGCGGCGCGTGCCCCGAAATTGTCATCCAGGTAGGAGGCTCGATCAGCTTCGCGCCGGAAGAAGGCCAGGAAGCCAAATGGCTCGACGATGACACGCGGCACATGCTGGCCGAACTCGATCCGAAGCCCGACCAGGTGACCGTGACCGTCAACACGTCGCAGATGAACGTGACCGAGCATGCCGGCGTGGATGACTTCAAGGGAGTTTCGCGCGGGTTCGCGCACCTCTACGGTACCTACAAGGACATGGTCGTGCCGTCGAATCCCAGCTGGTTCGAGGAGCATGTCCGACGCCTGACCGCCGCCGGCATCCAAAGCGAATTCCAGTGCTACAACATCAACAGCTTCGAGACCATCGAGCGAATGATTCGCCGCGGCGTTTACAAGGGCCCGCTGGTCATGAACTGGGTGGCGATCAGCGGCGGCATGGACCAGGCCAACATCTACAACCTGGCCAACATTCTTCGTGCCGTGCCGGACGGCGCCGTGGTCACGGTGGAGAGTTCGGTGCTGAATGTGCTGCCCATCAATATGATCGGCATGGCGTTGGGGCTGCACGTGCGGTGTGGCATCGAGGACGTGCTGTGGAACCAGACCCGCACGGGCAAGATGAGCACGGTCGAGCAGATCAGGCAACTGGTGCGCATCGCCGGCGAATTCGGCCGTCCCATCGCCACCGCGCAGCAGACCCGGGAGATCCTGCAGCTTGGAGTCTTCTACGACACCGTGGAAGAAACGCTGCAGAAGAATGGCTTTGCCCCCAATCGCAACGGCGGCCACCAGGGCTTCCTGCGCAAGGCCGAGTGCATGTAAGGAAATCTCCGAACGGTTCACTCGGACCTGCCATGTGCGTTGCCCCTGCCGCAAGGGCGACGCACATGGAAGCAGCAACCGGGCGTCAACAAGCCAAGTACATGGAGGCACGCAATGGCATGGCGAATTCAACAGCGGGTTGCTGTCACGCTGGGCACGGCAGCGCTCCTGGCGTGGTCCGCGGCGGGCTCGGTGCAGGCGGAAGAAGCCTGGCCCACACGCCCGATCCAGATGGTCGTTGCATCGTCGGCGGGATCGGGAACCGATGCCCTGGCACGCGTGATGGCGCAACGCCTGTCGGTCGTGCTGAAGCAACCGGTCGTCATTGAAAACCGCCCGGGCGGCAGTGGCGTCATCGGGACAAGCGCCGTAGTCAAGGCGCCTGCCGACGGATACACGATCCTGTACACCACGGCATCGAACCAGGTCGTTGCCCCGGCCGTGCTGAAGCAACTTCCGTATGACCCGAAGAAGAGCCTTGTCCCCATCGCCGCGACGGCCGAGGGTGGCGTGCTGCTGCTGGTCAGCAACGACCTGCCGGCGCACAACCTGCAGGAGCTGGTCCAGCTGCTGAAGGCGAACCCGGACAAGTACAGCTACGCGAGCTGGGCCACGGGTTCTTCAGGGCAGCTGACCATGGAATGGCTCAAGAAGCAGACCGGCATCAAGGCGGAGCATGTCGCATACCGGACCTCGAATCAGCTATTGACCGACCTTTCCTCGGGGGTCGTAAAAATCGGTTGGACCGACCCGGCCGCGCCCCTTCCTTTCCTGCGCGCCGGCAAGGTCCGCGCCATTGCCGTCACCGGCACCGTGCGCGCGCCGAAGCTGCCGGATGTCAAGACCATGGGGGAACAGGGCTATCCGTTCGACATGACAGGCTGGTTCGGCATGTTCGCCCCCGCGGGAACCAGCCCGGCCATCGTCAAGCGGCTGGCCGATGAGGTCGGCAAGGTCCAGGCGTCCCCGGAGCTCGCGACGATGATGAAGACCATGAACTTCGGGCCGCCGCCGGTGAAGACCCCGGTGCAGTTCGGCGAGACGGTCAGCCACGATCTGCAGGCCTGGGCGAAGATCGCGGCCGATGCGAAGATCCGGCTGGATGAGTGAACCAGGCCGGCCCGCAAATCCTGTTCACGGAGCGCTATGCCCTGCTTGCCGTCGAAGGGGCAGCGGGTCGGCGCGCTGTGCGGCTCTCCCTGGGGCTGCAGCCGAATTGCCCGTGATACCAGCGCGAGAAACCGCTCAGCGCAGAAAAGCCGAGCATCGTCGCCACTTCGGTCAGGGGACGATCGCTCTCGATGACATGACGCGTCGCGAGTTCCACGCGCACTTCATTGACGATGGTCGAGAAGCTCTGCCCCTCTTCGGCCAGGCGGCGCTGAACCGTGCGGCACACCACGCCCAGGCTTTCGGCCACCTGTTCGATGCTGCAGCGGCCATTGGGTAACAGCAACAGGACCGCGCGGCGCACGTCCTCGCGCATTGTCGTCCGCTGCGACATGGCGGAGCTGTCGATCAGCCGCTGCGCGTAGCGCACCATCGCCGGATCGGCCCAGGGGTTGCGCGCATCGAGATCGGCCTTCGCGCAGATGATGCCGTTGAAGTCGCAATTGAATTCGATGCGCGGGCCCAGCAAACGATGGTGGGCACTGAGGTCGCGCGGCGCGGCGTGTTCGAAGCATACGCGCTGCGGCTGCCAGTCGGGCCGCAGCAGTTGGCGTATCAATCGCACCATGACGCCGAGCGCCAGTTCCATCCTCTGGCGAGTCGGCTGGTGTGCACTGCCGGCGATCAGCGTCTCGCGGATGATGACCAGTTCGCCGCACTCTTCGACCGCCAGCGACTGCGCACCATTGAGCAGCGGCTGGTAGCGCATCAGCATGTCGAGCGAATCACGCAGCGTCGCCTGGTCGCGGACCAGCATGCCTACCGCCCCAAGATTCGACAGCAGGCGTGACTCTGCCATGCACAAGCCGAAACTCTCATTGCCCGATATGTCGGCGGAGGCCTGGAGCAGGCGACCAAATCGCTCGACCGGAATCTTGAGGTCCGGCTCGCGCAACACGCCTGGACTCAGCCCCGCGTCAAACAGCATCCGCACCGGGTCCAGCCCGGCGGCCCGGGCGACCTCGCTGTAGTTGGTGAGGGCTGCTGCGCGCACAAGTAACGACATCTGGGACCGACGCAGAAAATTGACAGCCCATGATAAATAGCCGCCATGCCTTGTCAAGCGAGGATAACCCGCGACGTTCCTCGTGTCGAAGCCGCCGCACGGCTCAACGCGGCCGGTGACTGCCGACGTTCACTTCGACGGCTTCCGCACCGCTTGCGGCCCGCAGCGCTTGCCTGCGCGCGTGCGCATCAGCAGGGGATATCGCCGACGATGCCGGCGCGCTCCAGCTTGCGCGGTGCCGGGTAGTAGTCGTTCACGGCGTAGTGCTGCGTGCTGCGGTTGTCCCAGACGGCAACGTCGTCCTGCTGCCAGGCCGAAAGCACCTTGAACCTGAGCAGCGCCGAACGGATTTCGGCGAAGAGCGCCGGATCGCGTGCCGCCTGGCCAAGGTTGACGCCGGAAATCTCGGCGCCGATGGCGGGGGTGATTTGCCTGATCTTCATTGCTATGTCTCCTGCAGGTGGGTCTATGGCCGGACAGTGTGATGTCCGGCTTATTGCAGGCGAGTATCAGGCGCGCCCCCGGCTACCTGCTTACTTTGCAGGGACATGGACTTGCCCGTTGGCGACAGCCGGGGCGAGACCCTCCCCACCGGTTGCTCAGGACGATGCCTTGCACAGATAGCGCTCGAACCATTGCGCCGCCAGGCGGGCCACCGACTGCAGCGCGCCGGGCTCTTCGAACAGATGGGAAGCGCCGGGGACGATCACCAGCTTCTTCGGACCTGACAGCTGGGCGAAGGCCGACTCGTTCCGTTCCAGCACGCTGACATCGAGCCCGCCGACGATCAGCATGGTCGGTGTCGACAGGCTGGCAAGGGCGTCGGCACCCGCCAGGTCGACCCTGCCGCCGCGCGAGACGATGGCGCCGATCGGGATTGGCGACAGGCTCGCGGCGCGAATCGATGCGGCGGCACCAATGCTGGCGCCGAAGTAGCCCAGCTGCGCTGGCATGCCGGCCTGCTGCGTGACCCAGCTGGTGGCATGGGCCAGCCGCTCGGCCAGCAACGCGACGTCGAAGCGGATCGCCTGCACCTGGTCTTCGGCGGGCAGCTGCCGGTCCATCAGCAAGGTTCCCTTGCCGCCGCGATTGAGTTCGGCGGCCACATAGCGATTGCGCGGGCTATGGCGCGAACTGCCGGTGCCGTGCGCGAACAGTACCAATGCCGCGGCGCCCGGTGGCAGCGCGAGGATGCCTTGCAGGATCACGCCGGCGGCCGGGATGGTCACCTCGGTGATGTTGGCATCGCCATGCATGGTGCTGGCCTCCCAGGGATGTAACGGATGCGGCCCCGACGTGCAGGGCGTGCAAGCGGCCGCATCGCCATTCACTATAGGGCGGGCATGGCAGCGAGGCCAGCCACCGGTAGCCCAGCGATATCTGCAGGTTGACCATCCTGGACAAAGCGATAAGAATTTGCGATCACAGGCGCGAGCCTGTCCTTGCATCCCCGCCTTCGTCCTTCCCATGATCCCACCCGTCAGCACCCTCCACGGCCGCCTCAAGATGCAGCACCTGCGCCTGCTGCTTGCCGTGGAAGAGCGCGGCTCGCTGCGCCAGGCGGCGGAAGCCCTGACGCTGACGCAGCCCGCGGTCAGCAAGATGCTGCAGGACATGGAAGACCTGCTTGGCGTGCCGCTGTTCGAGCGCCATGCGCGCGGGCTGCGGCCGACGCGCTTCGGGCTGGCGGCGACGCGCTACGCGCGGCTGGTGTTTGCCGATATGGGCGGCTTGCGCGACGAGCTGGTGGCGCTGGAATCGGGCAAGATCGGGCGCGTGCGTGTCGGCGCGGTGATGGCGCCGACGCCGGGGCTGCTTGCCGACGTGATCCGGCAACTGAACCGCGATCATCCGCGGCTGGAGGTGGCGGTGCATG
>JABFVP010000040.1 GCA_013362725.1 Cupriavidus sp. | reverse complement strand
AGTGCTGGCGCACCTGGATGCGCGCCGCCGCCACGTGCGCCGCCACCAGGTAGTTCTGCACGATGAAGCGGTTCAGGTTATCGACCGCGCGATGCCGGCTCTTGGGCTCGTCCAGCATGCGCTGGAACGACGAGATCAGCGCCGACAGGTTGTCCATGAACTGCTTGCGCTGCACGCGGTAGGCGAAGTCATCCTTGGCCCGGCGCAGCAGCAGGTCGCGCGTGGCGGCGATATAGCGGCGGTTGGCCTGCAGCACGGCCTCGACCAGCTTGGGGATGGCACGGTACTCCCAGCTCGGCAGCACGAAGCTGAACAGCGATGCGATGATGCCGCCGATGACCGTGTCCACCAGCCGCTCTCCCGCCACCGTGGGGCTGTTCGGCATCAGCAGGTGGATCTGGATCAGCACCTGGATGCAGGCGGCGATCGCGGTGTAGCGGTACTTGATGGTGACGAACGCCGCGCTGGCCACCAGCGACAGGAACAGCACGCCCAGCAGGATCAGCGGCTGGTGCACCACCTTCAGGATCGCGACCGACACCACGCAGCCTATCAGCGTCCCGATCACGCGATCGTTGTAGCGCTGCTTGGTCATGCTGAAGTTGGGCTTCAGGATCACGATGATGGTCAGCAGGATCCAGTAGCTGTGCGACACGTAAGGCAGGTGCTCGGCGATCCACAGCCCCAGCGCCACCGCCATCGACACCCGCAGCGCGAAGCGGAATGCCGGCGAGCGCCAGTGCAGGTTGTCGCGCAGCACGCTCAGCTCGTATTTCTGGCGCGTCAGGAACGGCGTCATGTCGGAGCCGGGCAGCACCTTGGCCGGTTCCACCGGCGTGCGCGAAGCCTCGTGCAGCTGGCCGATCAGCGTGATCGCGCCGCGCATCATGTCCAGCGTCTCGGCCAGCGCCGTCATCGCCGCCGGGTTGATATGGTGGTGGCGCAGCTGCGCGATCTCGGCCTCGACCGCGCGCAGGCCCGGGCGGTATTCCACCGTGGCGTACGAGCCGCGCCCGCGCGTGACCTCGTAGGCGATCTCTTCCACGTCCTTGCACATCTGCATCACCAGCCCGCGCAGGTGGTCCAGCACCGGCGTGCCGGCGAAGGTCTGGCGCAGCATCGGATAGTCGGTGTTGGTCGACAGGATGTACTCGTACAGGTCCAGCATGCGCAGGTGCACCTGCACCAGCAGCCCGTCGTGCGGGGTGCGGTTACCGCGCAGCACCAGGTCGCGCGCGGCCTGCTGGCGCTCGGCCACCACGATCTGCTGGCGCACCAGCTGGTTGAACTGGGCCTCGTAGTCGTTGCCGGCATCGTAGAAGCCGGCCTTGATCTCGAGATAGCCGGCCAGCTCATACAACGATTCGGCCAGCACCTGCTGCTTGGTGCGGCGCTCGGTGATCCAGCTCACCAGCATCGCATAGCCGAGATAAGCGACCGCGCCGATGCTGAACAGCGCCGCATGCTCCAGCGCGCGCCGCACCAGGAAGTCTTCGTTGATGGTGAGCGTCATCACGAACAGCGCGGCGAACTGCAGCGGCAGCGTCTTGTTGCCGTACACCGTCATCATGCCGGCCATGAAGGTCACCAGCACCAGCAGGAACGGCATCACGCGCGGGAACGGCGTGGCCAGCGCCACCACCAGCGTGACCACGCTGCACAGCAGCACGCTGGCCAGCATCTCGTTGAACTTGTGGTTCAGCGGGCTGGGCAGGTCCATCAGGCTGGTGCACAGCGCGCCCATCGACACCACCATCGCGGTGGGCAGGTCGCTGAAATGCAGCGCGATCAGCGTCGCGCCGATCACGCCCGTGGCCGAGCGCAGCCCCCGGTACACATAGTGCGAATACAGGAAGGTGCGGGGATCGTGCGCGTATTGCATGCAGCGGGTCGGTGGACTGCGGTGGCGTGGTCTGGTGTCGCGGCGAAAGCAGGCTAGCTCACTGGCCCAGCCAGCGAGAGCGCGCCGCATGGCGCCCGCCTTCAGCCTTGAGCTTGAACTGCGCCGCCGGCTCGCGCGCCAGCGTCACCGCCAGCGCCTGCAGCTCGTCGCGGCGGAAGGCGTGCAGCTCGATGCGGTCGCCGGTACGGTAGCGCGCCAGCAGCTTGTCGAGCTGGCCCGGCGCCACGCGCACGCCGTCGACGGCCACCAGCAGGTCGCCGGCTGACAGCCCCGCGGCCTGCGCAGCGCCGCCGTCGAGCACCTGGATCACGCGCACCCAGCCGTCCTCGGTCTTGACCTTGATCCCCAGCGCCGCGGTGCGCGCCGGCTTCTGCGCCTCGGCCTTGATCCCCAACCGCTTGAACAGCGCCGGCAGCGGCAGCTCGCCGGTGCCTTCGGTCAGCGCGCGCAGCAGCGGTCCCATGCGCAGGCCCGTGACTTCATCGAACAGCGCGTAGACCTCTGCCTCGGTCACGCCGCGCTGCACCGCGTCCGGCGCATAGAAGCCGCGGCCGTAGCCGCGCCACAGCGCGCGCATGACATCGTCGAGCGAGCGCCGCCCGCGGGTCTTGTCGCGGATGGTCAGGTCCAGCACCAGCGCCACCAGCGCGCCCTTGGTGTAGTAGCTGACGATGGCGTTGGGCGCGTTCTCGTCCTGGCGGTAGTACTTGGTCCAGGCGTCGAACGAGCTTTCGGCCACGCTCTGCTTGGTGCGCCCGTTGCCGCGCAGCACGCCGTTCCAGGTCTTGGCCAGCATCTCGACATACTGCGTCTCGGTGACGCACCCCGAGCGCACCAGGACCAGGTCGTCGTAGTAGCTGGTAAAGCCCTCGAACAGCCACAGCAGCGGGGTGTAGGTTTCCTGCGCCAGCCGGTACGGCACGAATGCGGCCGGCTTGATGCGCTTGACGTTCCAGGTGTGGAAATACTCGTGGCTGCACAGCCCGAGGAAGGTGCGGTAGCCCTCGCTGGTTTCGCTGTTGCCGCGCACCGGCAGGTCGTTGCGCGAACAGATCAGCGCGGTGCTGGCGCGATGCTCGAGGCCGCCGTAGCCGTCGCTGGTGACCATGGTCATGAACACGTAGCGCCGGTTGCTGTCGAGGAACGGCGCCTGCGCGGCGCGGGGCTCGAACAGCCGGATCTGGGTCTCGCAGATGCGCTTCAGGTCGCGGCACACGCGCTCGAGGTCCAGCTGCGGCACGCGCCCGGTGAAGACCACATCGTGCTGCGCGCCGCAGGCGCGGAAGCTCGCCAGCTGGAAGGTGCCCATCTCGACCGGGTGGTCGACCAGCTCGTCGTAGTCGGCCACCTGGTAACGGCCGAAACCGTAACGCTTCGCTCCGTCGCGCCCGGGCGCCTCGCGCATGGCCGTGGCCACGCGCCACTCGCGGTAGGCCTCGCCCGCGGGGGCATGGATATCGACCGTGCATGGGCGCTCGGCCTGCCCTTCCACGCACAGGAACACCGAACTGCCGTTGAAGAAGCCATGGGTGGTGTCCAGGTGCGCGGCCCGCACTGACAAGTCCCACGCGTAGACCTCGTAGCTGAGCGTCAGCGGGCCGTCGGCCAGGGTGACCGACGCGGCCTGCCAGCGCTGCTTGTCGAGCTTGCTCAGCGCGATCTCGCGCCCGCCCGCGTCGGCGCGGATGCGCACGATATTGCGCGCGAAGTCCCGGATCATGTAGCTGCCGGGAATCCACGCCGGCAGCGAGAAACACTGCCCGGCCGGATCGGGTTCGCTCACGGTGACGGTAACGGCAAACAGGTGCGCTTCGGGCTGAAGCGGGGCGATGGCGTAGCGGATCGGCGTCATGGGCAGGATTGTAACGTCGGCGCTGCATGCAGCGCCGACGCGGGAACGCGCGAGGAAGGCGCGGCGAGACGGCCCGGTGCTGCTCAGCCGCGATTCACATCCACCACCACGCGCCCGCGCATGCCGCCTTCCATGATCTTGCGCCCGGCCTCGATCGCATCGCCCAGGCCGATCTCGCGCGTCAGCGCATTGAGCCGGTCCGGCTCCAGGTCGCTGGCCAGGCGCTGCCAGGCCTGTTCGCGCAGCGCCATCGCCGCCATCACGCTGTCGATGCCGTGCAGCGTGATGCCGCGCAGGATGAAGGGCGCCACCGAGCCGGGGAAATCCAGCCCCTGCGCCAGCCCGCACGCGGTCACCACGCCGCCGTAGCGCACCTGCGCGCAGGCATTGACCAGCGTGTGCGAGCCCACCGAATCGACCACCGCGGCCCAGCGCTCCTTCTGCAGCGGCTTGCCGGGCGCGCCCAGCTCGGCGCGGTCGATCACGTCGTCGGCGCCCAGCGCCTTGAGGAAATCCGCCTCGCGCGTCTTGCCGGTCGAAGCCACCACCTTGTAGCCAAGCTTGCTCAGCAGCGCGATCGCCACCGAACCGACCCCGCCCGAGGCCCCGGTCACCAGCACCTCGCCGTCGCCCGGGCGCACCGGGCCGTTGACCCCACCGCGCTCGAGCGCCAGCACGGACAGCATCGCGGTATAACCCGCGGTGCCGATCGCCATGGCCTGGCGCGTGGTGAAGGCGGCGGGCAGCGGCACCAGCCAGTCGCCCTTCAGGCGCGCGCGCTGCGCCAGGCAGCCCCAGTGGGTCTCGCCCACGCCGTAGCCGTTCAGCACCACCTTGTCGCCGGTTTTCCAGCGCGGATGCGCGGACTCAAGCACCGTGCCGGCACCGTCGATGCCCGCGACCATCGGCCACTTGCGCACCACCGGCGAGCGCCCGGTGATGGCCAGGCCGTCCTTGAAATTGATGGTGGAGTAATCGACGGCAACCAGCACGTCGCCATCGGCCGGCAACCGGGCTTCGTCGAGGGTGGCCAGATTGGCCTGGGTGGCGCCGTCGGCCTGGGTCAGCAGCACTGCCTGGAAAGTCATGGTGTCTCCTTGGTCGCCTGGCGGCGATCACTTGCAATGATGGGAAGGCAGAAAGCACAACGGCCGGACAGGTCCGGCCGTCGCTCGAGCCGGGACCGGTCCGGCGCGCGCTTATTTCTTGATGCTGGCGAGCTTGCGCTCCAGCGTGGCTACGTCCGCCGCGCCGGGGATGCGGGTGCCGTCGGTGAAGAACACCGCCGGGGTGCCGGTCACGTTCATGCTGTGGCCAAGCGCCAGGTTCTCTTCCAGCGGAGTCTTGCAGCTGCCGTTGCCGGACAGCGCCACCTGCTTGAGCATCCAGTCGCGCCAGGCCTTGGTGCGGTCGGCCGCGCACCAGACCTGCTTGGCCTTGGTCTCCGAATCCGGCGACAGCACCGGGTACAGGAAGGTGTACACGGTGATGTTGTCCATCTGCTGGAAGGTCTGCTCGATGCGCTTGCAGTAGCCGCAGTTCGGATCGGAGAACACCGCCAGCTGGCGGCTGCCATCGCCCTTGGTCCACTTGATCGCGCGCGCCAGCGGCAGATCCGACCACTTGATTCGATTGATCTCAGCGAGCCGCTCCTCGGTCAGGTTGGTGCCGGTGCGGGTGTCGATCATCTCGCCGTTCAGGATGTAGCGCCCGGTGGCGTCGGTGTACACCACCTGGCCGCCAATATTGGCTTCGAACAGGCCCGGCACCGGAGTCTTGCCGACGCTCTTCACTTCGGCGCGACCGCCCAGCACTTTCTGCAGCGATTCCTTGATGCGGTCGGTGCCGGGCTCGCCCGCGGCGATGGCATGCAGCGCGAAGCCGGCCGCGGCCAGCCCGCCGGCGACGGCGGTGATGGTGGCGTAGACGGCGGGACGGCGGCGCAGGGATCGGAACATGTGGACTCCAGGAATTCGGTAAGGGGGCGTATGGGGGGCGTATGGGGCGGACAGTGCGTGCGAACCTAGCCGAGCGCGCGCCCGATCAGCAAGCGCTTGAGCATGGATTGGCCGCCCACCGCGCGCATGCCGGTATTGCGCACCACGCGCGCCACGCTGCCCGGCAGCGAGAACAGCCGGTGCAAGCCGTCGGTGGCGGCGGTCAGCGATAACAGGTCGGTGGCGCGCGCGCGCTCGTAGCGGCGCAGCAGGCGCAGGTCGCCCTCGCTGCGGAAAGGTTCTTTGTCGGCCATCACGCGGCCAAGTTCCGCGACGTCGCGCAGGCCCAGGTTCATGCCCTGTCCGGCCAGCGGATGCACCACGTGGGCGGCGTCGCCCACCAGCGCCACGTGCGGCTGCACGAACTGGTCGGCACGCTGCAGCACCAGCGGGAAGCCCTGCGCGGGGGTCACGCAGCGCAGCGTGCCGAACTGCGCCCCGACCGCGCCGCTGGCGCCCTGCATCACGGTGGCGGCGAGCGCCTCGGGCGACAGCGCCAGCAGCTCGCGCGCGTGGGCCTCGTCGGCGGACCAGACCATCGATACATGGTTGCCCGGCAGCGGCAGCAGCGCCAGCACTTCGCCGTTGGCGGGTTCCTCGTCGGCCATCAGCTTTTCCGGCGCGCCCAGGAACCACTGCCACGCGGTTTCATGATGCGGCCGCTCGCAGGCGAAGTTGGCGACCACGCCAAGCTGGCGGTACTTGCGCGTGCTGACGCCGATATGGCATTGCTGGCGCAGCCACGAGCGCGCGCCGTCGGCGCCGATTGCCAGCGCGGTGCGCACCTTGCTGCCGTTCTCCAGCGTCAGCGTGATGCCGTCGGGGTCGCGTTCGCATACGCCGGCGGTGCCGTCGTGCCACGTCACCTGGTGCTGGAAGCCCAGCGCGGTGTCGAGCGCGCGCTCGACCAGCCGCGACTCGATGATCCACGCCAGCTGCGGCACCGCCGCGGCATACGCGGAAAAATGCAGGTCGCCGTCGAAGCTGGGCGAGGTCTCGGCGGCGCTGACGTCGCCGAACACGCGCATGTCGCGCACCGGCTGGATCCGCGCCGGGTCCAGCGCCTCCCACACGCGCATGCGCTCGAGCAGCGCCTGCGAACTGGCGGAGAAGGCATAGATGCGGCTGTCCCAGTCGTCCGGCCCGGCGCCGGCCGCGGCGCGCGCCGGCCTGGGCGCGATCAGCGCAACGTCCATGCCCTGCTGCGCCAGCAACAGCGCGCAAGACTTGCCGACGATGCCGCCACCGACGACGGCAACCTGGAAAGCGGAGGATTTGCGCGCGGCAGGTCGCGCGGACGCGTGGGATCGGGTCATGGCTGGATTATAGCCACGTCACTCCGCGGCCCGTCCCTCCCCGCTGTCAGCGCGATGGTGGCCCGCAAGGCGCCTCAGGAGACACCGGCAAGCGCCAGCGCTCATCGCCGGATCCTTATAGCTGCGCGTCATAAGCCTTAGAACAAAACAATAGGTTTGGGGCTTCCGCCCGCGGACACGCCCGGACCTATATTGAAGCGAAATGTTTCTGGCCGGGGAACTCACCACCTGAAGGGAGGTGGAAAAAATGATTAAACAAGCATTATTGATTGCCGTCGCCGCTGGGGCCATGGGCACGGCATTCGGGGGTACCGGTCTTCGCGATGTCTACTCCGATGGCGCGAAGGTTTCGAAGTTTGATGTCTACACCGATGGCGCAAAGGTGTCGAAGTTTGATGTCTACACCGATGGCGCGCGCGCGACCGGAACCCGCGACACGTTCACGGACGGCGCCAGAACCACGGACATGCGGGACCAATTCACCGACGGCGCCTGATCGCCAGCATGACGATCCGGCACCAGACCACGACGTACGGCCAAGCTGATACCTTGGCCGTTTTGTTTGCCAGGGCGTCGCTCCGGCCCTGACACCGCTGCGGGCCCCCAAAAGGTTACAATCGCGGTTTTCCGTGGCAACGCGTCCAATGTCGCCGAGCCAGCGCGATGTGATGTCTTTGTCTCGTCCCGATGCAGTTCCGCCATGGCGCTGCCGGCACCACTGGCATCACGCAACCCATTGATTCCCGAAGACCACACCATGAGCCTCCAATGCGGCATCGTCGGCCTGCCCAACGTCGGCAAGTCCACGCTGTTCAATGCCCTGACCAAGGCCGGCATCGCCGCCGAAAACTATCCGTTCTGCACCATCGAGCCCAATGTGGGCGTGGTGGAAGTGCCGGATCCTAGGCTCGCCAAGCTGGCCGAGATCGTCAAGCCGGAACGCATCCTGCCGGCCACGGTCGAGTTCGTCGACATCGCCGGCCTGGTGGCGGGCGCCTCCAAGGGTGAAGGCCTGGGCAACCAGTTCCTGGCCAATATCCGCGAATGCGATGCCATCACTCACGTGGTGCGCTGCTTCGAGGACGACAACGTGATCCACGTGGCCGGCCGCGTGGACCCGCTGTCGGACATCGAAGTCATCAACACCGAACTGGCGCTGGCCGACCTGGCCACCGTCGAAAAGGCGCTGGCGCGCTACGTCAAGCCGGCCCGCGCCGGCGACAAGGAAGCCCAGCGCCTGGTCGCGGTGCTGGAAAAAGCCCAGTCCGTGCTGGACCAGGCCAAGGCCGTGCGCACGCTGGATCTGGCGCCGGAAGAGTGGGATGCGATCCGCCCGTTCTGCCTGATCACCGCCAAGCCGACCATGAACGTGGCCAACGTGCGTGAAGACGGCTTCGACAACAACCCGCACCTGGACGCGGTGCGCGAATACGCCAAGCAGACCGATTCCCCCGTGGTCGCCGTCTGCGCCGCCATCGAAGCCGAAATCGCCGACCTCGACGACGCCGACAAGGCCGAGTTCCTGGCCGACCTGGGCATGGACGAGCCGGGCCTGGACCGCGTGATCCGCGCCGGCTTCAAGCTGCTGGGCCTGCAGACCTACTTCACCGCCGGGGTCAAGGAAGTGCGCGCCTGGACCATCCACGTGGGCGACACCGCCCCCAAGGCGGCCGGCGTGATCCACACCGACTTCGAGCGCGGCTTTATCCGCGCGCAGACCATCGCCTATGACGACTTCATCGCGTTCAAGGGCGAGACCGGCGCCAAGGAAGCCGGCAAGATGCGCGCCGAAGGCAAGGAATATGTGGTGAAGGACGGGGATGTGATGAACTTCCTGTTCAACGTCTGATTCCGTCCAGCCTCGTCTGGAAGCCCGCAGCGATGCGGGCTTTTTCGTTGGCGCGGAATACACTGTGCCTGCCTCACAGCTTCTCCATCCCCTTCCCGCGCAGGCCTACCAGCAACGCCTGACCGTCCGCCCCTACGCGGAATTCCCCGTATTCGGCCTGCGCGAACCGCTCGCCCTGCCCCTCCTGGAAGAAATACGCATCGGTCGACACCTGCACCTGCATGCCGCCCCAGCGCGAGCGCGCGGTCTGGTAGCGCAGCAGTTGCTCGCCCGGCGCCAGCGGCTCGGCGCCGTGCACGCGCACGAAGCTGGCCACGCCCTGTTCATCGCGCCGGATCACGGCGACGCCGTCGCGCGGCACCTGGCCGTCTTGCGCACGCGCGGCGCGGATCTGGTTGCCGATGTCGAAGTTCAGCGCCATGTAGTCGCCCTGCATCAGCGAGCGCGGATCGACCGGCGCGAGTTTGAGAAAGACGGTATCGCCGTGCGCCAGCAGGCGCTCCTTGCCGGCAATGCCGACGGCGGCCAGCGCCAGCGTCAGCGCCCAGGCGATCAGGATCCAGCGTTTCATGCGGCCTCCATCTGTGCGCGGCGCAGCAGCCAGTGGCGCCCGGCCAGCAGCAGCACGCCGGCCGCGGCGAGCGTGGCGGACTTGGCCGGCAGGGTCCAGTGCAGCGCCGAGTAGTACCAGATAAAGCCGATGGCGATGCTGGCGACGCCCAGCCCCAGCCACGGCATCGAGGCCCGGCGCAGCGCCAGCCCGAGCGCGAGCACGCCGGCCACCACCGCGGGCGCTGCCGCCATCAGCGCGCCGAACGCCACCAGCCCGCCCAGCACGGCGCCTTGCATCGCCGGTCCGAGCGCCAGCCGACGGCATTCGGCCAGCGCGAAGCCGGCCAGCATCAGCGTGGTCAGACCACCCGCGGCCCAGTGCGCCAGCGGGACGCGCGCCGCTTCCGGCCCCGCCAGCCAGGCCAGCGGATGGCTCATGCCGGTGACCACCAGCGCCGCCGCCAGCGTGAACAGCAGCGTTGCATCGGCCAGCGGTTCCAGCAGCGCATGGCGGCCGTCCGCGCACAGGCGCGCCTCGGCCAGCGTGAAGCCGGAAGCCAGCGCGGCGCCCAGGGGCACCAGCCAGCCCAGCGACCACGTCAGCAGCAGCCAGTCCTCCGGCTTGCTGCCGGCCATGAGCAGGTGCACCGTGCCGGCCAGGCCGATCCATGCGCCCAGCCCGCACAGCAGCCGGTGCAGCCGGTTGGGTACCAGCCACGCCAGCGCAGCCTCGAACAGCGCCAGCGCGGCCCAGAAGCCGGCGCTCCCGGCCACGTGCGTGAAGCCGAGCGCCTCGGTCAGGCCGAACACCGCCATGCCCTGCCCGCTCAGGCTGACCGCCAGCGCGAACTGCCCCGCGGCGATGCCGCCGCCACGCCGGTACAGCAGCGCGGCCAGCGCGATCATGGCGAGCCCGGTTACGGCCATCGCCACGCCGTTCTCGCGCGCGGCAACGAAGACCGTGCCGACCAGGAAGAACTGGAAGAACAAGGCGCCCAGCCAGCCCGCCGCGCCCATCAGGCAGCGCACCGACCACGGCGTATGGGGATGCGCGGGCGCCTCGCCCTGTACCTCGCCGCGTGCGGCGAGTTGTTGCCAGAGCCGTTGCTCGGTCTGCAGTACGTTGCTCATGCCTGCTCCAACTGGCTGCGCCAGGCCCGCATCAGCCACGCGGCCGCGGCGGCGGCCAGGCCGATGGTCAGCAGGCCAAGCAACAGGAACGCGCCGAAATCGTCCTTGCCCTCGAACAGCACCTTGGCGATCGCGGCCACGGCCAGCACGATGGCGGTCAGGCAGGCCTGGCTCAGCACCACGATGTCGAAGACATGCCAGCGGAACCACCAGACCAGCGCGGCCAGCGCCAGCACCGCCAGCGCGAAGGCGGCACCGTCGAAGTCGCTGCGCAGCAGGCTGGCCAGCCCGAGCGAGCCGGCATGCAGGCACGCCAGCGCGGCCAGCATGCGGCCGCCGGTCAGCCCGCGGAAGCCGAGCGCCGGCGCCTTCGCGCACAGCAGCTGCCACAGCACCAGCTGCAGCGCCACCGCGCCCAGCAACGCCAGCGTGGCGGTGCGCACGTGGCCCGAATCGAACAGCAGCGAGAACACGCCGTCGACGCCGAAGCGCAGACTGAAATACCGCAGCAGCGCCAGATTGCCGACCACGATCACCAGCCACCAGTGCGGCGCCGCGCGCGCCGCCAGCGCCCACGGCAGCGCCAGCAGCGCCCATAGCGCGAACAGCTGCCAGGCGTCGGCGCCGGTCTGGTAGGTCTGGCCGATCACCGCCAGCAGCACGCCCGCCACCACTTGCGCGCCGCCCAGCGCGGCCCGGCCGGCCGCATCGTCCGCCGGACGCAGCCAGGCAAAGCCGGCCAGCAGCGTAATCCCGCCGGCCAGCAGGCCGAACTTGGAAAACTTGTGCAGGTCCTGCCAGTTGAAGGCGAAGAACACGATCACGCCGGCGCACAGTAGCGCGGTGCCCAGCGCCATCAGCGCGATGTCGAGCCAGCGGCGCCAGTCCGCGGCGACCGGTTCGGTGCGCGCCC
>JABFVP010000303.1 GCA_013362725.1 Cupriavidus sp. | reverse complement strand
CTGCGTCGCGTCTCCTTCCGCCTGTGCTTGCGCAGGTCCGCCGGCTGGCATGGCTGGCGCTGTGGACCGGCGTAGGGTGGCTGGCGTGGCCGTGGCTGCAGCCGCCGCTGGAGCGCGCCATCTATGCGGCCCGGCTGTCCGCCCGGCCCGCGCCGCCGGCGCTGCCGGTGCCGGTTGCAGGCGTGGATTCACGGGCACTGCGCGATAGCTGGCACGGCCCGCGTTCCGGCGGGCGCCAGCATGAAGGTATCGATATCTTCGCCCCGCGCGGCCGCGAAGTGGTGTCGGCCACCGAAGGCATCGTCACGCGCGTCGGCACCAACCAGCTCGGGGGAAACGCGGTGTGGGTGATGGGGCCGGGGCGGCAGATGCACTACTACGCGCATCTGGACCGGTACGCCGGCGTGCGCGCCGGCGACATCATCGCCGCCGGCACCGTGCTGGGGTATGTGGGCACCACCGGCAATGCGCGGGGCACGCCGCCGCACCTGCACTACGGCATCTACACGGCGCGCGGCGCGATCAATCCCTACCCGCTACTGAAGCCATCCGTGACCGCCGGCGCGCGCTAGCGCAGTCGGCGTGATCCCGCCATGGCGTTCAGGCGGCCTCGCCGACCGTGCCGTGGCCGGCTTCGTCGGCGGCGGCTTCCTTGCCGCCCGGCAGCAGCAGGTTCAGGATCACTGCCGACAGCGAGCCCACGGTGATGCCCGAGCCGAACACCTCGTGGACAAAGGCGGGCAGCTTCGCCAGCAGTTCCGGGCGGAAGGTCACGGCCAGGCCGCAGCCGATCGAAACCGCCACGATCAGGGTATTGCGCTGCGTGAAGCGCACTGTGCTGAGCATCTGGATCCCGCCCGAAACGATCATCGCGAACATCATCAGGCCGGCGCCGCCGAGCACCGGCTGCGGAATCGTCACCACCAGCGCGCCCAGCACCGGGAACAGCCCGGCCAGCAGCAGCATCACGCCGGTCAGCGCCACCACGTGGCGGCTGGCCACGCCGGTCAGCGACACTACGCCCACGTTCTGCGCAAAGGTGGACAGCGGCGGGCTGCACACCAGCGCCGCGAAGGCCGAGCCAAAGCCGTCGCACAGGATGCCGCGCGACAGGCATTTGCCCGAGACCGGCCGCTGCGTGGCCGAGCCCAGCGCCATGAAGGTGCCGGTCGATTCGACGATGGTGACCAGGAAGGCAATCGACATGGCGACGATGCCGGAGACCGGGAACGACATGCCAAAGTGCAGCGGCTGCGGCACCGCGAACACCGGCGCCTGGTGGAACTGGGTAAAGTCGACCAGGCCCAGCGCCAGGCACAGCAGGTAGCCGCCGGCAATGCCGACCACGATGGCCGAGGCCGACAGCATGCCCTTGCCCCACTGCACCACCGCCACCACCAGCGCCAGCACGGCGACGGCAATCGCCAGGTTGCCCGGGGCGCCGTAGCGGCTGCTGCCTTGGCCGCCGGCGGCCCAGTCGATCGCCACCGGGATCAGCGACAGGCCGATCATGGTCACGACCACGCTGGTGACGGTATGCGGGAACAGCTTGCGGATCGCCGGCATGAAGAAGCTGCCCAGGATCATCACCAGCGAGCCGGCCAGCGCCGAGCCCAGGATGCCGGCCACGCCGTGCTCCACACCCACGCTGATGGCCGCGCCGACGAAGGCAAAGCTGGTGCCCATCACGCACGGCATGCGGATGCCCACCGGGCCCACGCCCTTGCACTGGATGATGGTGACGATGCCCGAGCCCAGCAGCGCGGCATTGACCAGCGCCACCACCTGGTCGGAAGGCAGGCGCAGCGCGCCGCCGATCACCAGCGGCACCGCAATGATGCCGCCCAGCGCGGCCAGCAGGTGCTGGAGCGCCAGCAAGAACGTCGTCAACCGCGGGGGGCGGTCTTCCACCTGGAACAGCAAGGGCGCCATTCGAGTCTCCAGTCGTCTGCCCGGATGTTCCGGGCTGTCTTGTTCTTCTGGCGCCGGGCGGGGAACCCGGCGCCCTCGTGCACGCTCGCGGGCCAGGTGCGGCAGCTCCGCGAGCGAGGCGGGCAGGACCTGCATCCCGCCTCAACAGGCGTGCAAGAATAACAGGGATCAGCGAACCGTGATACAAAGATTGCATACAATTTGTATCAACTCCCATGCGCTGGAAGACAATGCGGATGCCCCGGAAGCCGCCTGCATGGCGGCTTTGAGGCTCAGCGGCGCTGCCCCAGCGCCTTCTGGATCGCCGCCTCGGTCTCGGCGTACTGGCCTTCGCCGAAGTGCTGGTAGACCACGTTGCCGTTGGCATCGACCAGGTACAGCGCGGGCCAGTACTGGTTGCGCCAGGCGTTCCAGGTGGCATAGGCGTTGTCCTGCGCCACCGGGTAGCGGATGTCGAAGCGCTTGAGCGCGGCCTGGACGTTGCTGGTGGAGCGCTCGAACGCATACTCCGGCGTGTGCACGCCCACCACGACCAGGCCCTGGTCGCGGTATTTGTCGTACCACTTGCGTACCTGGGGCAGGGTGTTGATGCAGTTGATGCAGCTGTAGGTCCAGAAGTCGACCAGCACCACCTTGCCGCGCAGGCCGGCAAGGGTCAGCGGTTCAGAGTTCAGCCACTTGCCGATACCGGTGAACTCGGGCGCCGTGCCGTAATTGGCTGGCGCGGCGGGCGCTGCGGCGGCGGACTGGATCGCCAGCGGGGCGGCGGCAAAGGCGGCTGCGGCAAACAGGGTGCGAAGGATGCGGGGCATGGTTCAGGCTCCAGGTTGGGTTGCGGGGAAAAGCGAGGTCAGCCAGGCGACGGCAAGCGTGTCGTACTGGAAGTACATGGCGATGGCGGTGGCCACCACCAGCACGCCGAAGGCCTGTTGCAGCCGCGGCGTATGGCGTGCCAGCCGGAGCACATGGGTGGTTGCGAACTGGCCGCCGTAAGCGATGCCCAGCATCGGCACGGCGGCGCCGGCGGCAAACAGGGCCAGCAGGCCGGCGGCGCGGTGCAGGTCCTGCGCCTTGGCCACCAGCGCCAGGATCGAGGCCAGCACCGGGCCCGCGCACGGGGTCCATACCGCGCCCAGCGTCATGCCCAGCAC
>JABFVP010000390.1 GCA_013362725.1 Cupriavidus sp. | reverse complement strand
GCCCTCCTCGACCACGAAGGCCTGCGCGGCGGTCACCAGTTCCTGCAGGTTCTCGATGCGGTCCTGCCCTTCCTTCTCGCCCTGGTTATGCGTGATCAGGCCGCTGTGGTTGATCACGTATTCGACGGTCTCGGCCAGTGTCATGCGGCGGGTCTCTGCGCGCATCTGGTCGATCAGCCGCGCGAACGCGGCCAGCTTGCTGCCGGCCGCGCCGGGCACGTAGGCAACCGCCTCGGCCAGCGCGCAGTCGTACTGGCGCGCCATGTCCTGCAGCACTTCGAGCGAACGCGCGCCGATACCGCGCGCCGGGAAGTTGACCACGCGGCCGAAGGCGGCGTCGTTGCGCGGATTTTCCAGTAGCTGCATGTAGGCCAGCGCGTGCTTGATTTCGGCGCGCTCGAAGAAGCGCAGGCCGCCGTAGACGCGGTACGGGATGCCGGCGGAGAACAGCGCGTGCTCGATCACGCGCGACTGCGCGTTGCTGCGGTACAGGATGGCGATCTCGGCGCGGCTGGTGCCCTGGGCGATCTGGTCGCGGATCTCCTCGATGATCCAGGCGGCTTCCTGCCCGTCGGAGCCGCCCTGGAACACGCGCACCGGCTCGCCATGGCCGGCGTCGGTGCGCAGGTTCTTGCCGAGGCGGCGCGCGTTGTGCGAGATCAGGTGGTTGGCCGAATCCAGGATATGCCCGTGCGAGCGGTAGTTCTGCTCCAGCTTGATCATCCGGCGCACGCGGAACTCGTGCTCGAAGTCGCGCATGTTGCCGACATTGGCGCCGCGGAAGGCATAGATGCTCTGGTCGTCGTCGCCCACGGCAAAGACCGCCGCCGGGTTCTGCGTGCCGTGGCCGGCCAGCAGCTTGAGCCACTGGTACTGCAGCACGTTGGTGTCCTGGAACTCGTCGACCAGCACATGGCGGAAGCGGTGCTGGTAGTGCTGGCGAATGGCGTCGTTGTAGCGCAGCAGCTCGTAGCAGCGCAGCAGCAGCTCGGCGAAGTCGACCACGCCCTCGCGCTGGCACTGCTGGTCATAGGCGGCGTAGAGGTCGACGAAGCGCTTGTTGAAGTCGTCGTTGGCCTCGACGTCGGCCGGGCGCAGGCCCTGCTCCTTGGCGTTGTTGATGAAGTACTGCAGGTTCTTGGCCGGATATTTCTCGTCGTCGACGTTGAGCGACTTGAGCAGCCGCTTCAGCGCCGACAGCTGGTCCTGGCTGTCGAGGATGGCAAAGGTCTGCGGCAGCCCGGCGTCGCGGAAATGCGCGCGCAGCATGCGGTTGCACAGGCCGTGGAAGGTGCCGATCCACATGCCGCGGGTATTGATCGGCAGCATCGACTGCAGCCGTGTCTGCATCTCCTTGGCGGCCTTGTTGGTGAAGGTCACCGCCAGGATGCCCGCGGGCGAGACATGACCGTTCTGGATCAGCCACGCAATGCGCGTGGTCAGCACGCGGGTCTTGCCGCTGCCCGCGCCCGCCAGGATCAGCGCCGGTTCGTCGGGCAGGGTGACGGCGGCTAGTTGTTCGGCGTTCAGGTTGGCGAGCAGGGCGGACATCGGAAAGGCCTAGTGGAATCGCCAGCAATTATACCGGCGGGCCCTGTTGCATAAATCACATACGGCCCGCCGACGATGGCGCGCGCGCGGTCCGCGGGCCGGCCGCCTCCGGGCACCGAAATAGGCACCGGCGGCCCGCCCCCCGTATAATTTGTGGTTTCACTGGCGCCAGGCCGGCCCTCGCAGGCCGCCAGCGACCGCCAGGCGCAGGCCACCGCACCTGCCACGCATCCAGACGCCAACCTCGACATCCCAGCATGACCGCCCAAGACCAATCGCTTGCCAAGAGCTTCGAACCCGCCGCCATCGAGGCGAAATGGGGCCCCGAGTGGGAGAAGCGCGGCATCGCCAAGCCGACCTTCGATCCCGCCCGCCCGGACTTCGCGATCCAGCTGCCGCCGCCCAATGTGACCGGCACGCTGCACATGGGCCATGCCTTCAACCAGACCATCATGGACGGGCTGGCCCGCCACGCGCGCATGCTGGGCGCCAACACGCTGTGGGTGCCGGGCACGGACCACGCCGGCATCGCCACGCAGATCGTGGTGGAACGCCAGCTCGAGGGCCAGGGCGTGTCGCGCCATGACCTCGGGCGCGAAAAGTTCACCGAGAAGGTGTGGGCCTGGAAGGAAGAGTCGGGCTCGACCATCACGCGTCAGGTGCGGCGCATGGGCGCGTCGATCGACTGGAGCCGCGAGTACTTCACCATGTCGCCGGAAATGTCGAAGGCGGTGACCGAGGTGTTCGTGCGCCTGTACGAGCAGGGCCTGATCTACCGCGGCAAGCGGCTGGTCAACTGGGACCCGGTGCTGGGCACCGCGGTGTCGGACCTGGAAGTCGACAGCGTCGAGGAAGAAGGCTCGCTGTGGCATATCCGCTATCCCTTGGTCGAGGCTGACGCCAAGCGCGGTTTGACCCACCTGACGGTGGCCACCACGCGTCCGGAAACCATGCTCGGCGACGTCGCCGTGATGGTGCATCCGGAAGACGAGCGCTACGCGCACCTGATCGGCAAGTCGGTGCACCTGCCGCTGACCGGCCGCCAGATCCCGGTGATCGCCGACGAATACGTCGACCGCGAGTTCGGCACCGGCGTGGTCAAGGTGACCCCGGGCCATGACTTCAACGACTATGCGGTGGGCCTGCGCCACAACCTGCCGCAGCTGTCGATCCTGACGCTGGACGCGAAGATCGTTGCCGACGCCCCCGCGGCCTATGCGGGCCTGGACCGCTTCGACGCGCGCAAGGCCATCGTCGACGACCTCGACAAGCAGGGCCTGCTCGAAGACGTCAAGAAGCACAAGCTGATGACCCCGCGCAGCGAGCGCACCGGCAGCGCGATCGAGCCGATGCTGACCGACCAGTGGTTCGTCGCCATGAGCAAGCCGGCGCCGGAAGGCACCTTCTACCCGGGCCGCTCGATTGCCGAAGTCGCGCTGGAGGCGGTGCAGAGCGGCGAGATCAAGCTGGTGCCGGAGAACTGGATCAGCACCTACAACCAGTGGCTGGGCAATATCCAGGACTGGTGCATCTCGCGCCAGCTGTGGTGGGGCCACCAGATCCCGGCTTGGTACGAC
>JABFVP010000342.1 GCA_013362725.1 Cupriavidus sp. | reverse complement strand
GTGCGCTACGTCGCCTGGCAGGAGACGACGACCGCCGGGACCGCAGCCACTCAGGTGCCACGTCGCATCGACCTGGCCCGCGACACCGGCAGCAATCCGCTGTCGGTGCGGCTCGTGATCGATCCCCAGACACCATAACGGCCACCCACCGCGCCATCACCGCACCATGCCAAGCAGCCATCCCCTGCCCCCGCCCGAACTGCGCGACTGCCCCGCGCCGGCCAAGCTCAACTTGTTCCTGCACGTGACCGGCCGCCGCGCCGACGGCTACCACACGCTGCAGACCGTGTTCCAGCTGGTCGACTGGTGCGACATGCTGCATTTCCGCCGTCGCGACGACGGCGTGGTCACGCGCGTCACCGACGTGCCCGGCGTTCCCGCCGACACCGACCTGGTGGTGCGGGCCGCGCGCGCGCTCCAGGCCGCCACCGGCACCACCTTCGGCGCAGAGATCGCCATCGACAAGGTGCTGCCGATGGGCGGCGGTATCGGCGGCGGCTCTTCCGACGCCGCCACCACGCTGCTGGCGCTGAACCACCTGTGGGGCCTGGGCCTGGCGCGCGCCGAGCTGATGCGGATCGGGCTGACGCTGGGCGCCGACGTGCCGGTGTTCGTGCTCGGGCAGAACGCCTTTGCGCAGGGCATCGGCGAGGAGCTTACGCCGGTCGAGCTGCCCGACAGCTGGTTCGTGATCATCCACCCCAAGCAGCACGTGCCCACCGCTGAAATTTTTTCGGACGAGTGCTTGACAAGGGATACGCCGGTCTCCATAATTGCGGTCTTCGCTGCTCGCACAAACAAATTCGATTTCGGTCGCAACGACCTGGAGCCGATAGCAACAGCGAAGTTCGGCGAAGTCGCCCGAGCCCTGGCATGGCTGAAGCAACACAACCAGCATGCCCGGATGACCGGTTCCGGAGCCTGCGTGTTTGCGCGTTTTCCCGACGCAAAAACAGCGCAGCAGGTTTTGGAAAGGTTGCCACCCGAATGGGATGGCAGGTGTGTGAGAAGTCTGGCACATCACCCGCTCGCGACGTTCGCATAGCAAGTTATCGTTCGGCGCGGTACGGCAGTTTGGTACCACGAAGAACGGCCCGGTTGTGTAGGGGAGTCGCCAAGTTGGTCAAGGCACCGGATTTTGATTCCGGCATTCGAAGGTTCGAATCCTTCTTCCCCTGCCATTACTTCCTATAGTGTCCTAACGGAACACGATATCTCCAAGTCACCGGCCTCGCCGGTGACACCAAGCTCCCCCAGCAGCAAGACAGGTGCCCCGAATGAGCAGCGAAGGCTTGATGGTATTTACCGGCAACGCCAACCCCAAACTCGCGGAGGCTGTCGTACAGCACCTCGGCATTCCGCTGGGCAAGGCCCAGGTTGGCCGTTTCTCCGACGGTGAAGTCCAGGTCGAAATCCAGGAAAACGTTCGCGGCAAGCACGTCATCGTGCTGCAGTCCACCTGCGCGCCGACCAACGACAACCTGATGGAACTGATGGTGATGGTCGATGCGCTCAAGCGCGCCTCGGCACGCAGCATCACCGCCGCCATGCCCTACTTCGGCTATGCCCGCCAGGACCGCCGCCCGCGTTCGGCGCGCGTGGCGATCTCGGCCAAGGTGGTGGCCAACATGCTGGAAGTCGCCGGCGTCGAACGCGTGCTGACGATGGACCTGCACGCCGACCAGATCCAGGGCTTCTTCGATATCCCGGTCGACAACATCTACGCTTCGCCGGTACTGCTGGGCGACCTGCGCGAGAAGAACTACGGCGACTTGCTGGTGGTCTCGCCGGACGTCGGCGGCGTGGTCCGTGCGCGCGCGCTGGCCAAGGAACTGAACTGCGACCTGGCCATCATCGACAAGCGCCGTCCCAAGGCCAACGTGGCCGAGGTGATGAACATCATCGGTGAAGTCGAAGGCCGCAACTGCGTCATCATGGACGACATGATCGACACCGGCGGCACGCTGTGCAAGGCGGCCCAGGTGCTGAAGGAGCGCGGCGCGCTAAAGGTGTTCGCATACTGCACGCACCCGGTGCTGTCCGGTGGCGCCGCCGCCCGCATCGCCGATTCGTCGCTGGACGAAGTGGTGGTGTGCGATACCATCCCGCTGTCCGAAGAAGCGGCCAAGTGCGGCAAGATCCGCCAACTTTCGACGGCCCCGCTGCTGGCAGAAACCTTCACCCGCATCGTCAAGGGCGACTCGATCATGTCGCTGTTCGCCGGTTCCTGATAGAATTTAGGGGTTTACTGCGTTGATCATCGTTGTCTGGTGATCAACGTTACTTGATCGGCGCATATTTTTGCCTTTGCGCCGCAACGAGGCTGTCTGGTCGCGGACAGCCTTCTTACTTTTGGAGTCATCATGAAAGTTGTCGCTTTCGAGCGTAGCGTACAGGGAACGGGTGCGAGCCGCCGCCTGCGCAATTCGGGCAAGACCCCCGGCATCATCTACGGCGGCGCTGCCGAGCCGAAGATGATCGAACTGGATCACAACGCCCTGTGGCACGCCCTGAAGAAGGAAGCGTTCCACTCGTCGATCCTCGACCTGGAAGTCGCTGGCAAGTCGGAAAAGGCGCTGCTGCGCGCATTCCAGATGCACCCCTTCAAGCCGCTGGTGCTGCACGTCGATTTCCAGCGCGTGTCGGCCAACGACAAGATCCACGTCAAGGTGCCGCTGCACTTCATGAACCAGGAAACCGCTCCCGGCGTGAAGCTGGGCAACGGCCTGGTCAACCACATCGTCAACGATCTGGAAGTGTCGTGCCTGCCGGCCGACCTGCCCGAGTTCATCGAAGTGGACGTCGGCGCCATGGAACTGGGCCAGACCCTGCACCTGTCGGACCTGAAGCTGCCGAAGGGCGTGACCGTGATCACCCACGGTGACGACAACCCGGCCATCGCCAGCATCTCGCAACCGGCTGGTGCCGTGTCGGAAGCTGCCGAAGGCGGCGAAGCCGCTGGCGAAACCCCGGCTGCCTAAGCTGCGCAGCGGTGGCGGCCCTGCGGGCCGCGCCACGAAGAAACCGCCGCTCCTGCGGCGGATTTTTTTCGTCCGGCAGCGGACTGCCGGTTTTTCGGTATCCTTGGCGCCTGTGGCGCAGTCCCGCGCGCCAACGACACAGTCACACG
>JABFVP010000280.1 GCA_013362725.1 Cupriavidus sp. | reverse complement strand
ACTTTGGCGGCGGCCTGTGCGGGGATCGGGACGGGCGCGATGCAAGACGTCATCGATTCCTGGAAGAGCATTCCGGTCGACGAAGCGAAACGTCAGTGGGGCCCGCCGCAGGCCGTGCAGGCCCTGCCCGCCGGCACCGCCTACGTCTGGACCGATTCCGTGCCGGCCGCGCGGCCGCCGGGCAGCGGCCCGCGCGATGCCGGCATGGAGCGCACGCCTGTGCCGGGGCAATGCCAGCGCAAGCTGGTGGCCGATCCCAATGGCATCGTGACTGGCGGTGAATGGCGCGGCGACGCCTGCTGCATCACCGCGCTGGCCGGGCGCTGCGCCGCGCTCAAATACCGGGCGCGTGGCTGAACCCGGCCATCGCCCGGCTCTTCTCCCGCCGCGCTCAGCGTTGCGGCCACGCGCCGGTATCGGCCAGCACCGGCGAGAATTCCCGAAAGGCGAAGCGCAGCGGCAGCACGCGCTCGCGCCGCACCACGCGCTCGACATGCAGCCGCACCAGCCGCTCGGCGCCAGCGAAGGCGGCCAGTTCCACGCCCTCCCAGATCACTTCGGCTCGCCCATTCACATGCAGCAGCGAACCGTCGGCAAAATCCGGCACGACGATGCCCGCACGCGGGTCGGCCATCAGGTTGCCAACTGTGTTGAAGAAGTTGTTGCCGTTGAAGTCCGGGAACGTCAGGGTATGGGCGTCGTCCACGCGGATAAAGCCAGGCTTGCCGCCGCGGTGCGAGACGTCGACACCGCCGGTGTGCTCGCCCTCGTGTTGCGGCGACGCGCTATGGCTGGACGCGATGAACAGCGTATCCGCGCCGCGCAGCCAGGCGCTGGCATGCGCGTCGAGCGCGTCGCCGTGCCATGTCGCGGGCGCGGCGGCAGGCTCGGCCGAGGCGACATCGCGCAGCTGGATGTAGCGCGGGCAATTGCCGAAGCTCTGCTCGACCTCGACCGTCAGCCCTGCCTGATCCCGCGCCACGATGATCCCGTTCATGCGGTTGCGCCGGCGCGTGGGGAGCTCGATGCCAAGCAGCCCGATGCGCGCGCCCTGCTCCAGCGCCGCAGCCAGCGGATCGCCTGGCAACGGTACCGCGTCGAGGCGCAGGTGGGTGGCGTCCGGCGTCCGCGCAAACCCGGGCGGTCCAACCAGCAGCGTGGCCCACGGCATGCCGTCGGCATCGACCGCGCCGGCCAGCAGGAACGGCAGTTGCGCGAAGAACGTGCGATGCTGTTCCGGCATCTCGCCGCGGATCACGCGCGGACCCGCCGCGGCCATGCGCTCGCGCTTGCCGGCGCGCTGCTGTGCCGCGAGTTCGCCGGCGTGGAATGGCAGGCCGGCATGCGGCCAGGTGGGCAGGTCCATGGTTTGCTCCTTCGCAACGGGAATGGCTTGGCGCTCGCCGGACGCAATGGCTAGGCGGCCACGCTGGGCTTCGATACCACTATCGGCACGAAGCCGGGCAATGCCTCGATGCGGCGCAGCCAGGCATTGAGCGCCGGGTACGGCGCCAGCGGCACGTTGCCTTCCTCGGCACGCGCGATATAGCTGTAGGCGGCCACATCGGCAATGGTGGCGTGGTCGGCGGCGAGGAACGAGCCGCCGGCCAGCACCAATTCCATCAGCGTGAACAGCCGCTGCGCGCGGGCGACGGCATCTTCCATCGGCACCGGCCGCCCGAACAGCACGCCCAGCCGCGCGGCAGCCGGGCCGAACGCAATCTCGCCGGCAGCCACCGACAGCCAGCGCTGCACGCGGGCGGCACCGACCGGATCGCGCGGCAGCCAGCGGCCGTCGTCATAGCGCGTGGCCAGGTAGACCAGGATCGCGTTGGAATCGCCCAGCACCACGCCGTCGTCGTCAAGCACCGGCACCTGGCCGAACGGGTTCAGGCGCAGGAAGGCCTCGCCGCGCTGCTCGCCGCCGCGCAGGTCGACGTCCACCAGCCGGTAGGGCAAGCCCAGCAGCCCCAGCATCAGTTCGGCGCGATGCGCGTGGCCGGACACCGGCGAACGGTACAGCACCAGCGGCCTGGCGGGCACGGCGGGGGAATGGGTCTGTTGCATGGCACTCTCCTGAGCGGTTGGTATGGACGGATTCTCGGGCCCGGCGACACTGGAATAAATGGGGCCATTGGTATTTGACTACTCCAGAAAATGGAGTAATGTTTGGCGCCATGGACAAGCTACGTGCGATGCAGACCTTTGTGCGGATCGTCGACGAAGGCAGCCTGACGGCCGCCGCCGCGTCGCTGCATACCTCGCTGCCGGCGGTGGTGCGCACGCTGGCGGCGCTCGAAGCCGAGCTGCAGGTGCGGCTGCTCAACCGCACCACGCGGCGGCTGTCGCTGACCGCCGAGGGGCGCAGCTATCTGGACGGCTGCCGGCGCATCCTGGCCAATATCGACGAAGTCGAAGCCGGCCTGACGGAGAGCCATGTCGAGCCCAGCGGCCAGCTCACGCTGACCGCCTCGGTCCTGTTCGGCCAGATGTACGTGGCGCCGGCGGTGACGCGCTTCGTGCAGCGCTATCCGCGCGTGCGCTGCCGCATGGAATTCACCGACCGCGTAGTGAACCTGCTCGAGGAAGACCTGGACGTGGGCGTGCGCATCGGCCCGCTGGCCGACTCCACGCTGGTGGCGCAATCGGTCGGCCGCATCCGCCGCGTGGTGGTCGCCACGCCGGCCTATCTGCGCAAGCACGGCGTGCCGCGCCATCCGGACCAGCTGGCAAGCGCCAACTGTGTGCGCTTCACCGGCAACCATGCGCACTGGTGGTCGTTCCGCGACGGCGAACGCGAGTTTCACGTGCCGGTGTCGGGCAACCTGGAATTCAACCAGACCGCGCCCGCCGTAGCCGCCTGCGCGGCCGGTGCCGGCTTCGGCCATTTCCTGTCGTACCAGGTCGCGCAGCTGGTGGAAGAGCGCAAGCTGCGCATCGTGCTGGAAGACTTCGAGCTGCCGGCGTGGCCGCTGTCGCTGATCTATCCCCACGCGCGGCTGCTGCCGGCGCGCACGCGCGCCTTTATCGACTGGATGCGCGACGAGTTGAGCCCGCGGTTCAGCTGAACTTTCATGTTCCCGCGCTCGCGTTCCGAATGTTCCGATTGATGGGGCCTGGCAAAGCGCAAGGCA
>JABFVP010000214.1 GCA_013362725.1 Cupriavidus sp. | reverse complement strand
GATCTTCATGCCGGTCGGAACCTACGGTTCCGTCAAGGCGATGGACCCGCTCGAGCTGAAGGAAGTCGGTTCGCAGATCATCCTCGGCAACACCTTCCACCTGTGGCTGCGCCCGGGCACCGAGGTCATGGACAAGTTCGGCGGCCTGCACGGCTTCATGGGCTGGGACAAGCCGATCCTGACCGACTCCGGCGGCTTCCAGGTGTTTTCTCTGGGCGATCTGCGCAAGATCACCGAGGATGGCGTCACCTTTGCCTCGCCGGTCAACGGCGACAAGCTCTTCCTGTCGCCCGAGATCTCGATGCAGATCCAGCGCACGCTGAATTCCGACATCGTCATGCAGTTCGACGAATGCACCCCGTACGAGATCGACGGCCGCCCCGCCACGCATGAGGAAGCCGCCAAGTCGATGCGCATGAGTTTGCGCTGGGCCAGGCGCTCGCGCGACGAGTTCGAGCGGCTGGCCAACCCAAACGCGCTGTTCGGCATCGTCCAGGGCGGCATGTACGAAGACCTGCGCGACGAGTCGCTGGCGGGGCTGTCCGAGCTGGACTTCCACGGCTTCGCCATCGGCGGGCTGTCGGTGGGCGAGCCCAAAGAAGACATGATGCGCGTGCTGGAACACGTGGCGCCGCGCCTGCCGGCCAACAAGCCGCACTACCTGATGGGCGTGGGCACGCCCGAAGACCTGGTCGCCGGCGTCGCCGCCGGGGTGGACATGTTCGACTGCGTGATGCCGACCCGCAACGCGCGCAACGGCTGGCTCTTCACCCGCTACGGCGACGTCAAGATCAAGAACGCCGCGCACCGCAACGACCCGCGCCCGCTCGACGAGAGCTGCGCCTGCTACACCTGCCGCAATTTCTCGCGCGCCTACCTGCACCACCTGCACCGCGTGGGCGAGATCCTGGGCGCGCGCCTGAACACCATCCATAACCTGCACTACTACCTGCAGCTGATGCGCGAGGTGCGCGAGGCGATCGAGCAGCACCGCTTCACCGACTTCCGCCGCCAGTTCGCCGCCGACCGCGCCCGCGGCACGCAATAGCCAACCCGGGGCGGCGCGAAACTTTCGCGCAGCGGGCGGTCGAATAGCCGGTCGACGCCGACGGCCCGCGCCGCAAGTTGCTCTCAACGCACCCCGAACAAACCCGTATTCCGCCCTAGAATGCCAAGGGCGGTTGGGTGCGAATGGTAGAATGCTCGATTAATTGACTGACTTTAGTGACGGAGAATCAACGTGCTGATTTCTAACGCATTTGCCCAGACCGCCGGTGCCGGCGGCGCGGCTGGCGGCCTGATGAGCTTCCTGCCCATCATCCTGATGTTCGGTGTGCTGTGGTTCATCATGATCCGCCCGCAGATGAAGCGCCAGAAGGAAGCCAAGGCAATGCTCGAAGCGCTGGCCAAGAACGACGAAGTCGTCACCGCCGGCGGCATCCTGGGCCGCGTGACCAAGGTCACCGACCAGTACGTCAGCCTGGAAATCGCCGATGGCACCGAGATCACGGTGCAGAAGAATGCCGTGACCACGGTGCTGCCCAAGGGCTCGCTGAAGGCGCTCTGATCCCCGGAGCGCGCGCGCGCCTCCCGCCATTGTCTTTTCCGGCATGCCCGTTCGCGCATGCCCCGGCAGCCGCCTGATCCAGCCCGACGAAGCCCCGGCGGCTTCGCTTCGAGGCTGCCAGGCGGCTGTTTGCCAAACCGGTTCGGCCCCGCCAACCGCTGAATGACTGGCCCGAGATGAATCGTTATCCGCTTTGGAAATACCTAGTGATCCTGGTGGCGCTGACCATCGGTATCCTCTACACCTTGCCGAACTTCTTCGGCGAGGCACCTGCCGTGCAGGTGTCCTCGGGCAAGGCCACGGTCAAGGTCGACCTGTCGATGCAGAAGCAGGTTGAAGAAATCCTGGCACAGAACCAGCTGCAGCCCGACGGTGTCTTCTTCGATATTTCCGGTCAGTCGGGCTCGGTCAAGGCGCGCTTCCGCTCCACCGACGAGCAGCTCAAGGCCAAGGACGTGCTGTCGCGCGCGCTGAACCCGGACGCGTCCGACCCCGCCTACGTGGTCGCGCTGAACCTGCTGTCGGGCTCGCCGCGCTGGCTCACCGCGATGCACGCGCTGCCGATGTACCTGGGCCTGGACCTGCGCGGCGGCGTGCACTTCCTGCTGCAGGTCGACATGAAGGGCGCGGTCGACAAGAAGCTCGACAGCCTGGCCGGCGACGCGCGCACGCTGCTGCGCGACAAGAACATCCGCCACGGCGGCATCGACCGCGACGGCGAGCGCCTGACGGTGCGCTTCAACAACGCCGACGACGCCAGCCGCGCGCGCGCGCTGCTGACCGACAACCTGCGCGAAGTGGCCTTCGCCATGGACGGCAACAACGTGGTCGGCACCTTCACCGAAGCCGCCCGCCGCGCCGTGCAGGACGCCGCGGTCAAGCAGAACATCACCACGCTGCACAACCGCGTCAACGAACTCGGCGTGGCCGAGCCGGTGATCCAGCAGCAAGGCGCCGACCGCATCGTGGTGCAGCTGCCGGGCGTGCAGGACACCGCCAAGGCCAAGGACATCATCGGCCGCACCGCCACGCTGGAAGCGCGCCTGGTCGACAACGACGCGCCGCGCAGCCCGCGCCCGGGCGACCCGATCCCGTTCGGCAGCGAACTGTTCACGCAGGGCAACGGCGCCCCGGTGGTGCTGAAGAAGCAGGTCATCTTCACCGGCGACCGCATCGAGAGCGCCTCGGCCGGCTTCGACCAGAACCAGCACCCTTCGGTCAACATCAAGCTCGACGCCCAGGGCGGCCGCGTGCTGCGCGATGTCTCGCGCGAGAACCTGAAGAAGCCGATGGCGATCGTGCTGTTCGAGAAGGGCAAGGGCGAGGTGCTGACGGTGGCGACGATCCAGTCCGAGCTGGGCTCGAGCTTCCAGATCACTGGCTCCTACTCCACCGAAGCCGCCAACGACCTGGCCCTGCTGCTGCGCGCCGGCTCGCTGGCCGCGCCGATGGAGATCATCGAAGAGCGCACCATCGGCCCGTCGCTGGGCGCCGACAACATCGAGAAGGGCTTCGATTCGGTCGCCTATGGCTTTGCCGCCATCGGCGTGTTCATGATCCTGTACTACATGCTGTTCGGCGTGTTCTCGGTGATCGCGCTGGCGGTGAACCTGCTGCTGTTGATCGCGGTGCTGTCGATGCTGCAGGCCACGCTGACGCTGCCGGGCATCGCCGCCATCGCGCTGGTGCTGGGCATGGCGATCGACTCCAACGTGCTGATCAACGAGCGCATCCGCGAGGAACTGCGCGCCGGGGCATCGCCGCAGATGGCGATCGCGGTCGGTTTCGAGCGCGCCTGGGCCACCATCCTGGACTCCAACGTGACCACGCTGATCGCCGGCCTGGCGCTGCTGGCGTTCGGTTCGGGCCCGGTGCGCGGCTTTGCCGTGGTGCACTGCCTGGGCATCCTGACCTCGATGTTCTCGGCGGTGTTCTTCAACCGCGGCCTCGTCAACCTCTGGTACGGCCGCAAGAAGAAGCTGCAGAGCGTGGCCATCGGCCAGATCTGGAAGCCGGGCAACACCACCGACACGCCGGTCGCCAAGTAAGCGGCCCGCGGCACAACACGCAGTACAGAACAGGATTCAACATGGAATTCTTCCGCATCCGGCGCGACATTCCGTTCATGAAGCACGCGTTGATCTTCAACGTGATCTCCTTCCTGACGTTTGCCGCGGCCGTGTTCTTCCTCTGGCAAAAGGGCCTGCACCTGTCGATCGAATTCACCGGCGGCACGGTGATGGAGGTCAACTACCAGCAGGCCGCCGATCTGGAAAAGATCCGCGGCCAGGTGAGCAAGCTGGGCTACACCGACGTGCAGGTGCAGAACTTCGGCACCTCGCGCGACGTAATGATCCGCCTGCCGCTGCAAAAGGGCGCGGACGGCAAGCCCGCGACCTCGGCGCAGCAGAGCGAGCAGGTGATGGGCGCGCTCACCGCGGCGGCGCCTGACGTCAAGCTGCAGCGCGTCGAGTTCGTCGGCCCGCAGGTGGGCAAGGAGCTGGCCACCGACGGCCTGCTGGCGCTGCTGTGCGTGGTGGCGGGCATCGTGATCTACCTGTCGTTCCGCTTCGAGTGGAAGTTCGCGGTGGCGGGCATCATCGCCAACCTGCACGACATCGTCATCATCCTGGGCTTCTTCGCCTTCTTCCAGTGGGAATTCTCGCTGTCGGTGCTGGCGGCCGTGCTGGCGGTGCTGGGCTACTCGGTGAACGAATCGGTGGTGATCTTCGACCGGATCCGCGAGGCCTTCCGCAAATACCGCAAGATGAGCACGCACGAGGTCATCGACCACGCCATCACCAGCACCATGTCGCGCACCATCATCACGCACGGCTCGACCGAAATGATGGTCCTGTCGATGTTCTTCTTCGGCGGCCCGACGCTGCACTACTTCGCGCTGGCGCTGACGGTGGGCATCCTGTTCGGCATCTACTCGTCGGTGTTCGTTGCCGCGGCACTGGCGATGTGGCTGGGCGTGAAGCGCGAGGACCTGGTCAAGGGCGAGAAGAAGGGCGAGTCGACCGACCGCAACGACCACAACTACGGCTCGCAGGCCTGAGCCCTGCCTTGCGGCAAAACAGAACGGCGCCCCGCGGGGCGCCGTTTTTCATGGCCGGGCCGCAGGGCCCAAGCGGCCGCGCGCGTCAGATTCAGGCCGGCATCGAGAAGCGCTCGATCCACGCCGCCAGGCGGTCGGCGGCGAAGCTCTCGCTGCGCGGGGCGGCGCGGCAGACGATGGTGTCGCCGTCGCGCACGAACTTCAGCGCGCCGCCGGCCTGCTCCAGCCACAGCAGGCTGGCCAGCCAGGCGGCGTGCTGCGCCGACACCGCGGTGCCCACGGGCTGGGACAGGAACTCGGCCAGCGCGGCCGGCTGGGTCCAGACCACCGTATCGCCGTCGCGGCGCACCACCTCGCTGCCGAGCGCGTCGGCAATGACCGCGGCGGCATCGCCGGCGCCCTTGCCGGCATTGGCGCCACGCAGCTCGGCCAGGCGTGTGCCGACGGCATGGCCGAAGCTGCCGCTGCGCTCGGCTTCGGCGCGCACCAGGTCGGCATAGTCCATGCGCTGCCAGTCAGGATCGGCGTTGCGGGCGCCGGCCAGGTCGACCGCGGCGAGGTAGGTCTCGACCGGCTGGAAATGGCCGGGACCGATCAGGCTCGCGCACAGCGCGTGCAGCATGCCGATGCGGGTTGCCACGGTCTGGGTCTGCAGCACCGCCAGCTTCTCGCGCACCAGCTGGTCGCGCTCCTTGCGCAGGCCTGACATTTCCAGCGCCTGCTTGAGCTCCATGCGCAGCGCGGTGATGTCCCACGGCTTCTTGATATAGCGATGGATCTGTCCCTGGTTCACCGCCTCGACGGTCTGGTCGAGTTCCGAATACGCAGTGGTCAGGATGCGCACGATATGCGGGTAGCGCTCGCGCGCATAGCGCAGCAGTTCGTTGCCATACTCGCCCGGCATGCGCTGGTCCGAGACCAGCACGGCCAGGCTGTCGGCGTGAGCGTCCAGCAGCGTCTTGCCCTCCTCGACCGAGCCGCCAGTCACCACCGGCGCCAGCGCGCCGATGGCCCGCTGGAAATATTTGACGGCGGTTGCCTCGTCATCGACGAACAGAATCGCCGGGGGTGGTGCCTGGGTGGCAATCGGTTCGCTCATCGGTCACTCCTAATCATTCGATTTCTGAAATTTGGAAAGTCCAGCATCACTGTGGTCCCGGCACCGGGAGCGGAGGCGATCCGGATGCCGCCGCCGAAGGACTGCATGACGCGGTTGCAGAAAATCATGCCGAGGCCACTGCCGCCAGCTCCGGCGTGCGTAGTGACCGGATCAACCAGCAGGCGCCCCATCACCTCTGGCGGGATGCCCGGGCCGTTGTCGCAGATGCGGATTTCCTGGTTCGGCTGAGCGGTCACGACGAAGCGCAGGGACGGCTGGTCCACGTCCGCCAGCGCGCGCAGCGCATTGCTCATGACCGACGACAGCACCAGCGCGACGCAGTTGGGCAGCGTCTGCACCGGGAAATCGCCCTGCATGTCGACGTCGACCCACTGGCGCTGCCCGCCGGTGAACGGATAGGTATCCAGCAGCGACGTCACCAGCGCACCCGCGCTGACCTCGGTGCCGGCGTCGGACGCCGGCGCCTTGCTGACTCCCGCGCTGTTGCGCACCGACTCCAGGAACGACGACAGCACCGCCAGGCAATACTGCGCGTTGTCGTACATGGCGCCCGCGGCCTGCCCGATCTCGCCTTGCCGCTGCTCGTTGTAGTCGGCCTGGACGCGGCTTTCGATGCCGCGCGCGAAGTTGGCAATGGCGGCCAGCGGCGTGTTCAGCTCATGCGCCAGGAACGCCAGGGTTTCGTCGATCGCCATCAGTCGGTGCTGGCGCAACGCGCGCTCCAGGTGGCGCTCGCCGGCCAGGTGCAGGACCTGGCGCACGTCGCTGACACTCAGCGGCTTTTCCAGGATGCGGAAGACTTCGCCGCTGTTGACGGTCCGCAACAGCATGTCCTTGTCGGCGTAGGCCGTCACCAGGATGCGCACGATCTGCGGATAGGCCTGCGCGACCTCGCGCAGCAGGTCGCCGCCATCGCGGCCGGGCATGCGGAAATCGGTGACCAGGATCGCAATGCGCCCGCCCTCGGCTTGCAGCGTCGCCATCGCTTCGTCGGCGCCGGCGGCAAGCAGGACCTCGTAATCGCTGCCGACCGCGCGCGCAAAGTACTTGCGCGCCATGTCCTCGTCATCGACATAGAGGACGACGTTTGGCCGCGCTTGCTGGGCTTCGCTCATGCGAGTTACTCCGCGCGTGGCAGGTCAAAGCTGAACGCGGCCCACTGGCCCAGTTCGCTTTCGGCAAACAGCTGGCCGCCGTGGCGCTCGATCACGGCATAGCTGATCGACAGCCCCAGGCCCAGGCCCTGCCCCACTTCGCGCGTGGTGAAGAAGGGCTCGAACACCCGCGCCAGGTGTTCGGGCGCGATGCCCGGGCCGTTGTCGCGCACGGTCACGTGCAATCGGCCTTCGGACCAGCGCACCGTGGTATGGATCGCGGGCGCGGTGGTGCCGGCCTTGCGCATGGCCAGCGCCGCGTTGGAAAACAGGTTGATCAGCACGCCGATAATGGCGGCCTCGTCGCCCAGCACCAGCGTGTCGGCGGGCAGCTCGCGCGTTACCTTGACGCCGCGCAGCTCATGCGCGGTCAGGCGGATCGACGAATCCAGCGCCTTTTCAAACATGAACGGCGTGCCTTCCACCTCCGCGCCCGGCTTGCGGTAGGCGAAGGTCTTCAGGTCCGAGACGATATGCTGGATGCGCTGCATGCCCTGCTTGGCATCCACCAGGCATTCGGTCACCGACTCGCTTTCCTTGGCCTGAGGCTCTTCCATCGCCACCTCGATCGCCATCAGGCAGAAGTTCACCGGATTGTTGACCTCATGCAACAGCCCCGCGGCCAAGGTACCGATCGCAGCCATCTTTTCCTGCTGCAGCATCTGGCCCTTGATGTCGACCAGCTTGCGGTTGATGACCTCTAGCTCGGCGTTCTTCTCGGCCACCTCGGCCTTGAGGCGGAACAGCATGAAGCGCGCGCGCTCGTTGAAATAGGTGTAGACCGCGCTGGCCGCGGCGGCAAACAACAGGAACAGCGAATTGACAATAAACGTGCCGAGCGGGTCGATGCCGCCAGGGTGGAACAGGCAGGCCAGCACGTACAGCAGGTACGAAAGCACGCCGAACACCAGGTTCTGCCACAGGCCGAACGGCAGCGCGATGCCCGACGCGAAGATGGCCAGGTTCAGCCCGACGTAGTACGGCGAATGCACCCCTTCGGTCTGCGAGATCATCCAGGCAATCATGATCTGCGGCAGCAGCAGCCAGGTCAGCGTCAGCCAGGGCGCGAAGCGGCGTCCGGCGGCGCTGTACAGGGCCACCACCACTGCGGCGATCAGCAGCGACACCACCACGCGCGCCACCGCAAAGGCAAACTGCTGCTGCGGATATTGTCCGTAATCGAGTCCCACGCCCAGCAGGACCAGCACGATCGCGGTATAGGCGCCGCCGCGGCTGAAGGCCAGGCGAAAGTCGACCAGTTCGGACTGGTAGCCGGCGTAGAGTTGGTTGGTGCTCATGGCGGGGCCCGCTAGGACAGCCTCAGTCAATGGTGGCTTCCGCGAACACGTTGACCCCGGTGCTGTCGACGTAGACGCGGTGCGAATGCGAGTGCTCGGGCAGCAGTTGCGCCATGCCGGCATCGTCGCGGTAGATCAGGTACCACTCGAGCAGGTGCTCCATGCCGAATTTCTCCGGATTGTCTGCATGGACGTTGGTCACCAGGATCTGGCCGCCGGAGCGCGAGCGCGAGGCGAAGTACGACAGCAGCCGGGTGCAGACCTTGTCCGAGAGGTAGTCGAACAGGCCGGCGCAATAGACCGCGTCAAATTCACGCGCGGCGGCATCGTCCGGGGAGATGCGCCGCTTCAGCAGCTCGTGCACCGACTGGTGCACCATCTCGACGGAAAATTTGTTGCCGGCGCTCTGGGCCGAGCGCTCGATCGACTTGCGCGTGTATTCCAGCGTCTCTTCGCTGAAATCGACCAGCTGGAACGACAACAGCTCCGGGTTCGGGTATTCGCGCACGAAGCGCTGGATTTCGAAGGCGGGGCCGCAACCGACATTGAGCACCCGGAACGGCCGGCCGGCGGCGCGCGCGCGCTCGGCCTGGCGCGTGAGGAAATCGATCAGCAGGTCGATGCGGTTGCGGTGCGCGGTCGCCACCGCCGCCTACAGGAAGGCGGTATTGACGATCTGGAAGTAGGTGGTCGGACCTTGCTGCGGATCGCCGAGGATCTGGTTCACCATTTCGTAGTCGCCGGCATAGCCGAGCGGCTTGGTGAAGGTGCGGTAGACGAACGGCGCGCGCAGCAGCAACGGATGCAGCGCCGACTGCGCGTAGGTGCGGTGCACCGGTGCAATTTCGGCGTCCACGCGCTGGGCCTCGCCTTCGAGCCAGTCCAGGTAGGTCTTGGTCTTGGCCATGATCGGCGTGGCCAGCTCGTAGAAGACGTCCTCGCGCAGCTTGCCTTCGGTCTTGGGCAGCGACTCGGTCAGGTCGACCTGCTCGACCCAGCGCGAGACTTCGGACAGGAAGGCGCGCATCTCGTTGACCACGATCTGGTAGTCGCGCCGGATATTGAAGCGCGTGTCCCAGTCCTGCACGAACAGCTCGGCTTCGCGCGCGACCGACTTGGGCTCGTTGTTGAGATCGGACAGCTCGCGCCACTCGTCGATCAGCGTCAGCGACACCACTGCCGTCAGGCCGGTATTGACCAGGCTCATCACCACGGCCTTGCCGAGATAGGCATTCTTGGCGCCCATGCGGACGCTGAGCTCGCTCAGCACCTCGCTGACCTGCACGATCGAATACGGGTTGTAGATTTCCATCACCAGAGACTTTCTCTGGAGATTGATGATCGTGCCCCGCACCTGCTCGCCCTGCGAGTTGCGGAAACTAACTACCGGATCGATTTGCGTTTTGGAGTACACGGTATAGCGCCAGGGAAAACCGGGAAACGCTGCGGGCCATACAGCCAGGGCAGAACGGCCGGGTACAGCATGAGGGGCGAGGGGGTCGCGGGAAAGGCTACCGGTATCGGGACATGCAGCGAATGCTCATAGTGATGCGCTCGGGCCAGTTGCGGGCATGGCTGCCCCCCGCCGTGGCAGGAGTCGCAATACCCCGGATCGTGGTGGATTGCCGCGGGCCATTGTACTGTGCCCGTCGCAACTCGCACAACAAAGTGCCGTGGCGGGCCCGCGCATGGGGCGATAAAAAAAAAGCCGGCATGCGCCGGCCTCGACAGCAGTTTGCCCGCCGCAGCGGGCCTGCGCTCAGTCGGCGCGCACGCCTTCCACCTGGATGGCGAGCTTGACCTCGGGCTTGAAGCCCATCTTGACGCCATAGTCCAGGCCGAAATCGGCCCGGTTGAACTGGCCCACGGCGTCGGCGCCGCAGGCTTCGCGCTTGAGCATCGGGTGCTGAATGCACTTGAAGTCGCGGATTTCCAGCTTGACCGGCTTGGACACGCCGCGCAGCGTCAGCACGCCGTCGACCTCGGTCGGCACGTCGCCCTTGAACTTCGAGAACTTGCCCTTGTAGGTGGCCTCGGGGAAGGCTTCGACATCGAACATGTCCGGGCCCTTGGCGTGCTGGTTCAGCTTGGCATTGCCAAAATCGATCGAAGCCGGGTCGATCTTGACCTCGACCGAGCCCGCCTTGGCGGCGCGGTCCAGCGTCACCACGCCGCTGGACTTGTCGAACTTGCCGCGCCAGGTCGACAGGCCGCCCAGGTGGTCGGCCTCGAAGCTGGGGTAGGTATGGGTCGGATCGAGGTTGTACGTCACGGTGTTGGCCGAAGCCACGCCGAAGGCGGCGGTTGCGGAAACGGCCGCGACGGCGGCAACGAGGGAACGCAGTTTCATGGTGTCTCCCGACAAATCAGGGTTGGGATAAAGCGGTTCAGGTAAGTCCTGGGGTACGTCAGCGGAATGCCGGCCTTACTTCTTTGCCAGCACGATACGGAATTTGATCTGGACATCGTCGGCGACCACGGAGGTGTCCTTCCATTCGCCGTCGCCGATATTGAACGCGGTGCGCTTGATCGGCAGCGCGCCCTCGAACACCTGCGCGCCGCCCTCCTGGCGGTAGGTGGCGGGCACCACCACGTCCACGGTCTTGCCCTTGATGGTCAGCTTGCCGGCCACGTCATACTTGCCCGGCGTGCCGTTCCTGATGCTGGTCGACTGGAACACCGCCTTGGGGTATTTGGCAGCGTCGAACCAGTCCTTGCCCTTCACCTCCTTGGTGGTCTCGGCATCGCCGATCTCGAAGCTGGCCACGTCGATCTCGATCTTGGCTGTCGATGTCGCCAGCTTGGCAGGATCGAAATTGACGTTGGCGTCGAATTTCTTGAACTTGCCCTCCATCGGCACGCCGATCTGGCGCGCCACCGCGGTGACCGAACTCTTGGCGGCGTCGACCTGGGCCCAGGCCAGGTTGGCGGCGATGCCGGTGGCGGCCAGCACGGCGGCCAGGGTGGCGCGGAGAGTGGCCGAGCCGCGGCGGGAATTGCGTTTCATCTGGAAAAACTCCTGTCAGGGACGGCGCAGGCGCGCCGCGGAACGAAAATGGTTGGCGCGCCAGGCTCAGCGCAGGAACGGCAGCATCCGGCCCAGCGTGCCGTCGCGGTCGACAAACTGGTGCTTCACCGCCGCCGCCGCATGGACAACGACCACCGCGGCCATCAGGTAGTTCAGCCAGATATGGGCGAACTTCAGCACTTCCTTCAGCGCATCGCTTTTCTCGATCAGCGCCGGCATTTTCCACAGGCCCAGGTAGACCACCGGCACGCCCGCGGCCGAGCTGTACAGGTAGCCGCTGATCGGCACGATCACGATCAGCAGGTACAGCAGGTGATGGGCCCCGGCCGCCGCCCTGGCCTGCCACGCCGGGGTGCCGGGCGCGAC
>JABFVP010000559.1 GCA_013362725.1 Cupriavidus sp. | reverse complement strand
CCCGCATCACTGAGATAATGCTGGCTCACCGGCTAAGTTGACGGTGAGCCTTTAACTGCTCTGAACACAAAAACGCTGACAGACCCCTCCCGCCCTCTCCCCCACCCGTCTCCCGCGCGCGGGAGAGGGGAGCGATTGCGTGAGATATCAGCAAGCGTTAGCGCTGTTGCATAACCACCGAATCCGCAGAGTGTTCCAATCTTGAACACCCGCTGTCACGCGCTGGCACACCCGCCCGGCTTCCGCGTCCAAATCCTCGATTCCTCCCCGCATTTCCGCCCTCCCCCACCCCGGCACACCTCTTGCGATCTGCTCCCGTGCGCACGGCCCACGCCGTGACGGCACCACACAGATCACTCGAACGGAGCGAGACATGAACATGGCGGAAATCGCCCAGCTGGGCGTCAGCAACCCCTACAAGCAGCAGTACGACAACTACATCGGCGGCCAGTGGGTGCCGCCCGCCGGCGGCGAGTACTTCGAGTCCATCACGCCGATCACCGGCAAGCCGTTCACGCGCGTGCCGCGCTCGAACCAGCAGGACGTCGACGCCGCGCTGGATGCCGCGCACGCTGCCAAGACCGCGTGGGCGCGCACCTCCACCACCGAGCGCGCCAATATCCTGAACCGCATCGCCGACCGCATCGAGGCCAACCTGAAGCTGCTGGCGGTGGCAGAGAGCATCGACAACGGCAAGCCGGTGCGCGAGACCAGCGCCGCCGACCTGCCGCTGGCGGTCGACCACTTCCGCTACTTCGCGGGCTGCATCCGCGCGCAGGAAGGCGGCATTTCCGAGATCGACGGCGACACCATCGCCTACCATTTCCATGAGCCGCTGGGCGTGGTCGGCCAGATCATCCCGTGGAACTTTCCGCTGCTGATGGCCACCTGGAAGCTGGCGCCCGCGCTGGCAGCCGGCAACTGCGTGGTGCTGAAGCCCGCCGAGCAAACGCCCGCGTCGATCCTGGTGCTGATGGAGGTGATCGGCGACCTGCTGCCGCCGGGCGTGGTCAACGTGATCAACGGCTTCGGCCTGGAGGCCGGCAAGCCGCTGGCATCGAGCCCGCGCATCAGCAAGGTGGCGTTCACCGGCGAGACCACCACCGGCCGGCTGATCATGCAGTACGCCTCGCAGAACCTGATCCCGGTCACGCTGGAGCTGGGCGGCAAGTCGCCCAACATCTTCTTCGAAGACGTGCTCGCCGCCGACGACGCCTTCTTCGACAAGGCGCTGGAAGGCTTTGCCATGTTCGCGCTGAACCAGGGCGAGGTCTGCACCTGCCCGTCGCGCGCGCTGATCCAGGAGTCGATCTACGACCGCTTCATGGAGCGCGCGCTCAAGCGCGTGACCGCGATCCGCCAGGGCCATCCGCTCGACACCGGCACCATGATCGGCGCGCAGGCGTCGGCCGAGCAGCTGGAGAAGATCCTGTCGTATATCGACCTGGGCCGCAAGGAAGGCGCGCAGTGCCTTGCCGGCGGCGAGCGCAACGTGCTCGACGGCGACCTGGCTGGCGGCTACTACGTCAAGCCGACGGTGTTCGCCGGCCACAACAAGATGCGCATCTTCCAGGAAGAGATCTTCGGTCCGGTGGTTTCGGTCACCACCTTCAAGGACGAGGAAGAGGCGCTGGCCATCGCCAACGACACGCTCTACGGCCTCGGCGCCGGGGTCTGGACCCGCGACGGCGCGCGCGCGTTCCGCATGGGCCGCGGCATCCAGGCCGGGCGCGTGTGGACCAACTGCTACCACGCCTACCCGGCCCATGCCGCGTTCGGCGGCTACAAGCAGTCCGGCATCGGCCGCGAGAACCACCGCATGATGCTCGACCACTACCAGCAGACCAAGAACCTGCTGGTCAGCTACAGCCCCAACGCGCTCGGGTTCTTCTGACCATGGCAAAGCCGGGCACCGCGCCGGCCGCGCTGCCGGTCGAGCGCGTGGTGGCAACGCCGGCCGCGCTGGCGCTGATCGCCGAGCTCGCCGCGCAGCACGGCCCGCTGATGTTCCACCAGTCCGGCGGCTGCTGCGACGGCAGCGCGCCGATGTGCTATCCCGCCGGCGAATTGCTGGTGGGCCCGGGCGATGTCTGCCTGGGCCGGATCGGCGGCGCCGCGTTCTACATGACGCGCGCGCAGTTCGAGTACTGGCGCCACACGCGGCTGGTGATCGACGTGGTGCCGGGCGCGGGCGGGATGTTCTCGCTGGAGGGGCGCACGGGCAAACGCTTCCTGACGCGCTCCGAGCTGTTCAGCGACGCAGAGGCGGCGTGGCTGGCGGCGCAGCCGGAACCGTAAGGCGGCGATGGCGCGGCGAGTTGCAAGCTGGTCGGATCGCTGTGCCATCGCAATTCAGGGCTCAGCGATTTCCCGCGCACCAGTGTTTGCGGCAAGCTTCGCCCGCCTGTTCGGATTGCGACAACTCTTATCGCCGGCCTGACTTTGGAAGGGAATTGCCGGTGACCGGGCGTGGAAACCCGCGGAGTAGACCAAGGACAGGCGTTGTGCTTTCACACGGCAACGCCTGTGCTCGCATGGAAAGGCTTACTTCCATGGCGGGCCACGCGAGGCAGCCGCAAGGCTGGCCGGGTTCTTCCTTGATCTCGCCGGGTTTCCACCCTCGCTGTATGGCCCGCCACCCCTCACTGCGGTTCGGTGTCGTGCTTGGCGGGCGTGGCTGTTTCGCCGGCGTAGCCGGCGACCTACTTCTTGGCCGAGCGCCAAGAAGTAGGCAAGAAACGCGTCGCCTGTGCGGCTGGCAATCAATTCCGCGGCGTTGGTGGTTCGGGGGGTGGTGATTTCCGTTTGGCGTGGGTGCTCGTTCGAACCTGCTAACGCTATGTGAGTCAGGGGCGGTGCCTTCGATCACCCGCTTTTGAACGATCCCAACAGGGTGTAGGCAGCCTGCTGCTGGCGCTATCGGTGGGACGCCTTCGGCTGCGCTGCGCGCGCTTCCTCTCTCAGGTCTTGGGCACTGGCACAGAGTGCGTCGCTGCGCTCGCACGCGCTATCGCGGGCAAGCCCAAAGGATTTTTCCCCTCCCCCTTGTTTGCTCCCCTCTCCCGCTTGCTGTATAGACCGGGGACATAGGTAACAGGCGTGCCAGGACATGGGTAACACTTTTCCCGCTTAGTCAGCG
>JABFVP010000710.1 GCA_013362725.1 Cupriavidus sp. | reverse complement strand
CGGCTTGCTGCAGGGAATCAATATCGAAGCAACCGTCACGCTGGCGCAGTCGATGTCGATTCCGGTGATCGCCAGCGGCGGGCTGTCCAACCTGGCCGATATCGATAACCTGTGCGCGGTCGAAGGCGAGGGCGTGGAAGGGGTCATCTGCGGCCGCGCGATCTACTCCGGCGACCTCAACTTTGCCGACGCGCAGGCGCTTGCGGACAAGCTGCGCAACGGGCAATAAGCAACGGCGCCGCGGGGCGCGGCCGCATGGCCGCTGCCGACGGCAGCGGTAGCGGACAAGGAATCTCATGCTAGCCAAACGTATCATCCCCTGCCTGGACGTGACCAATGGGCGGGTGGTCAAGGGCGTCAACTTTGTCGAGCTGCGCGACGCGGGCGATCCCGTGGAAATCGCGCGCCGCTACGACGAGCAGGGCGCCGACGAAATCACATTCCTGGACATTACCGCGACCAGCGACGGGCGCGACCTGATGCTGCATATCATCGAGGACGTCGCCTCGCAGGTCTTCATCCCGCTGACTGTGGGCGGCGGCGTGCGCACCGTCGAAGACGTGCGCCGGCTGCTCAATGCCGGGGCGGACAAGATCAGCGTCAACTCGTCGGCGATCGCCAACCCGCAACTGGTGTCGGACGCCACCGCGCGCTATGGCTCGCAGTGCATCGTGGTGGCAATCGACGCCAAGCGCAGCTCCGCCCCGGGCGAAGCGCCGCGCTGGGAGGTCTTCACCCACGGCGGGCGCAAGGCCACGGGGCTGGACGCCGTGCAATGGGCGCGTGAAATGGCGACTCGCGGCGCGGGCGAAATCCTGCTGACCAGCATGGACCGTGACGGCACCAAGAGCGGCTTCGACCAGGAGCTGACCCGGGCCGTCAGCGACGCGGTGCCGGTGCCGGTGATCGCCTCGGGCGGCGTCGGCGGCCTGCAGGACCTGGCCGACGGCATCACCCAGGGCCGCGCCGACGCGGTGCTGGCCGCCAGCATCTTCCACTACGGGCAACACACCGTGGGCGAAGCGAAGGCATTCATGGCCCGCGAGGGCATTCCCGTGCGGATCTGATCATGCCGAAGAAGTGGCTCAACAAGGTGAAATGGGACGACAACGGCCTGGTGCCGGTGATCGTGCAGGAAGTCGGCTCGAACGACGTGCTGATGTTCGCGTTCATGAACCGCGAGGCGCTGCTGCGCACCGTGGAGCTGGGCGAGGCCGTGTTCTGGTCACGCTCGCGCAAGCGCCTGTGGCACAAGGGCGAAGAGTCGGGCCATGTGCAGAAGGTGCACGAGATCCGTCTGGACTGCGATGAGGACGTGGTGCTGCTGAAGGTGACGCAAATCGACAGCATCGCCTGCCATACCGGGCGCCATTCCTGCTTCTTCCAGAAATTCGAGGGCGATGCGGATGCCGGCGACTGGCAGGCGGTCGAGCCGGTGCTGAAGGACCCTGCCCAGATCTATACCAAGCCATGAGCGACAACGCACTCAGCAGCAACGATGTCCTGGCGCGCCTGGCCCAGGTGCTGGAATCGCGCAAGCCCGCCAATGGCGGCGACCCCGACAAGTCCTACGTGGCGCGTCTGTTCAGCAAGGGCGACGACGCCATCCTGAAGAAGATCGGCGAGGAAGCCACCGAGACCGTGATGGCCGCCAAGGACGCGCGCGCTGCGGGTGAAAGCGGCGCCGCGGCTGGCAAGGTCGTCTATGAAGTTGCCGACCTGTGGTTCCACAGCATGGTGCTGCTGGCAAACTTCGGCCTGACGCCGGCTGACGTGGTCAACGAGCTGGCGCGGCGCGAAGGGCTGTCCGGCCTGGAAGAAAAGGCCCGGCGCAAGGACTAGCCGGCGCGGGTGCCGGCCGGTTTCCCGCCTGCCGCGAGGGCAGGCTTCCAACCGAGGGCGATGATGGCGAACGACTACACCGGGCAGGTCACCACTCCCAGCGGCGAACAGCTGGGCAGCCTGCGCAAGCTGCTGCACATTCTTTACGCGCTGTATGCGATCTTCTGGCTCACCGGCGGCATTACCGCGCTGATCGCCATCGTGATCGACTACGTCAAGCGCGATGACGCGCGCGGCTCACTGTATGCCTCGCACTTCGCCTGGCAGATCCGCTCGTTCTGGTGGTCGGTGGCCTGGGGCGTGCTGGGCGGGGTGCTGTTCGCGACAGTCGTGCTGATGCCGCTGGCCTTTGCCGTGTGGGGCGTGCTGTCGCTGTGGATGCTGTATCGTATCGTCAAAGGCTGGCTGTACCTGAACGACAGCAAGCCGATGTACCCGGACCAGCAGTTCTGAGGCCGCGCAGACCGATGCATGAGGCGGACAACGGGGCCGCGGCCGTCGCAATGAAATTTTCATGAACGCTCAGGATAATTGCATCTTCTGCAAGATCGTGGCCGGCCAGCTGCCGTCGAACAAAGTCTATGAAGACGACGACATGCTGGCTTTCCACGATATCCATCCCAAGGCCCCGGTACACTTGCTGGTCATTCCCAAGGCACATGTCGACTCGCTGGCCGATTGCGGCGCCGGCGAAGGAGAGGTGCTTGCTAGAATGATGCTGAAGGTGCCAGAACTGGCGCGCGCGGCCGGCTGTTCCAACGGCTTTCGGACGGTGATCAACACCGGCCCGGACGGCGGACAGGAGGTCTACCACCTGCACCTGCATGTGCTCGGTGGACCGCGCCACGCCTGGAAGGGTCCGCTGCCCTGACCGGGCAGCCTTGGCAGGGGAGGTGTCCGTGGCGGCAACGCACGGGCAGAAGCTGTGCCGGCAACCGTCGCCCGGCGCGGCCATCACGGGACGGAACAACGGGTCCGGGCATCAATGATCGCGCCCGCGGCTGCATCAGGAGCAAGAGATGGGTTCGTTTAGCATTTGGCACTGGCTGATCGTGCTGGTGATCGTCATGCTGGTGTTCGGCACCAAGAAGCTGCTCAATATCGGCCAGGACCTGGGCGGCGCGGTCAAGGGCTTCAAGGATGGCATGAAGGAAGGCGAGGACAAGGCCGCCCAGCCGGGCGCGTCCAAGGAGCTGCGCGATTCCACCACCATCGACGTCGACGCCAAGGAAAAGTCCCGCCAGCAATAAGCCGGCGGTGTGCCCTCCCTTCCACGCAAACCTCGCTGCGCGTGTCGTTGCGCGCCT
>JABFVP010000186.1 GCA_013362725.1 Cupriavidus sp. | reverse complement strand
ATGTTCATCTCCTTGTAGCCGGCCTCTTCAAAGGTGGGGACCTGCGGCAGGGCGCGCGTGCGCTTGTCGCCGCTGACCGCCAGCACCTTGAGCTTCTTCGCCGCGACAAAGCTCTGGATCGTCGGCAGCGCCGGGAACGTCATCAGGATCTGTCCGCCGACGACATCGGCAACCGCGGGCGCCGAGCCTTTGTATGGCACGTGCACGAGGTCCGTGCCGGCCAGCTTGTTGAACAGCGCGCCCATCAGGTGCGGCTGGCTGCCGGCGCCGAATGATCCGTAGCTGAGCGCCTGCGGACGGGCCTTGGCATAGGCCGCCAGGTCCTTGACGCTGTCCACCGGCAGGCTGCCAGATACCGCCATCACCAGCGGCACATAGCCGATCGCCGCCACCGGCGCGAAATCGCGCGCGACGTTGTACGACACCGACGGCAGCACCACTGGATTGAGCACGAAGGTGGCGTCGTTGGTCAGCAGCAGCGTGTAGCCGTCGGGCTGCGCCTTGGCGACCGCGTCGGCGCCGATCACGGTGTTGCCGCCGCTCTTGTTCTCCACCACCACCGGCTGGCGCAGCTTCTCGGACAGGCGCTGTGCCAGCTGCCTGGCGATGATGTCGGTCGTGCCGCCGGGTGCGTACGGCACCACCATGCGGATCGGCTGGGCGGGATAGGCCTGTGCCAGGGCGGTGCCTGTGCCGGCGAGGCAGGCCAGGCCGAGCACGGCGGCGCACAGCGCGCGAGGGGTGTCAGTGTTATGGTCCATCATGTCTCCATCTATCGTTGTGAGGGTTTTCCGGCTCGTGCGGCCGGATCTCCGTTCAGTTGAACAACCAGGGTTCTCGCTGCCGCCGCGCTTGTTCGTACGCGGCGATCTGCGTGGCGTGGCGCAGGGCGAGGGCGATATCGTCCAGCCCGTTGAGCAGGCAATGCCGCTTGAACGGGTCGAGCGTGAAGGCGATCCCCTCCCCGGCCGGCGTGACCACCTGCTGCGCGGCCAGGTCCACCTGCAGCCGGTAGCCGGGTGTGGCGGCCACCTCGGCGAACAGGCGGTCGATCACCTCCGGCGCCGCCACGATCGGCAGCAGGCCGTTCTTCAGGCAGTTGTTGTAGAAGATGTCGGCAAAGCTGGGCGCGATCAGCGCGCGCACGCCGAAATCTTCCAGCGCCCATGGGGCATGCTCGCGCGAGGAGCCGCAGCCGAAGTTCTCGCGCGCCAGCAGGATCGACGCGCCGCGGTAGCGCGGCTGGTTCAGCACGAACTCCGGGTTCAGCGGCCGCGTGCTGCAGTCCTGCCCGGGCTCGCCATGGTCAAGGTAGCGCCATTCGTCGAACAGGTAGGGACCGAAGCCGCTGCGTCGGATGGATTTCAGGAACTGCTTGGGCAGGATGGCATCGGTATCGACATTGGCGCGGTCCAGCGGCGCGACCAGGCCGTCCAGGGTGGTAAAGGCTTTCATTGCTCGGCTTCCTCTGCTGTTACAGCGCGCGGACATCGACGAAGTGGCCCGCGACGGCCGCCGCGGCTGCCATCTGCGGGCTTACCAGGTGGGTGCGCCCGCCCGGCCCCTGCCGGCCTTCGAAATTGCGGTTGGATGTCGATGCGCAGCGTTCGCCCGCCGCAAGGCGGTCGTCGTTCATGCCCAGGCACATCGAGCAGCCGGGCTCGCGCCATTCGAAGCCGGCCGCGACAAAGACCTGATCAAGCCCCTCGGCCTCGGCCTGGGACTTGACCAGCCCCGAGCCCGGCACCACCAGTGCCTGCCGGATGCGCGGCGAGACATGCCGGCCCCGCACGACCTCCGCCGCGGCGCGCAGGTCTTCGATGCGCGCGTTGGTGCACGACCCGATAAAGACCTTGTCCACCCCGACCGCTTCGATGGGCGTATTCGGCAGCAGGGCCATGTAGCGCAGCGCCGCCTCGATGCTCTTGCGCCGCACCGGGTCGCGCTCGTCGCGCGGATCGGGAATGCGCTCGCCGACGGGCACCACCATCTCGGGCGACGTCCCCCAGGTCACGTGCGGGCGGATGGTGGCGGGATCCAGGTCCACCACGGCATCGAAGGTCGCGTCCGGGTCGCTGTGCAGCGTGCGCCAGTATTCGACGGCCGCATCCCACATCCGGCCCTGCGGGGCCTGCGGACGTCCGCGCAGGTATTCCAGCGTGGTCTCGTCCACGGCCACCATGCCCGTGCGCGCGCCGGCCTCGATCGCCATGTTGCACACCGTCATGCGCGCTTCCATGCTGAGGCCGCGGATGGTGCTGCCGGCGAACTCGATCACATGGCCGGTCGCACCGGCCGTGCCGATGCGCCCGATCAGCGCGAGCGCGATGTCCTTGGCGGCAACGCCCCTGCCCAGCTCGCCCTCCACGCGTACCAGCATCGACTTCGGCTTCTTCATCCACAGACATTGCGCGGCCAGCACCTGCTCCACTTCCGAGGTGCCGATGCCGAACGCGAACGCCGCGAACGCGCCGTGCGTCGAGGTATGCGAATCGCCGCAGGCGATGGTCATGCCGGGCAAGGTCGCGCCGCGCTCCGGCCCCACCACGTGCAGGATGCCCTGGCGCGGATCGTCCATGCCGAAGTTGACGATGCCGTTCTCCTCGCAGTTGCGATCGAGCGCATCAACCTGCGCGCGGCTCACCGGATCGGCGATGCCCTGGCCGCGAGCGGTGGTGGGCACGTTGTGGTCGGCGGTGGCCAGCACCGAGGCGGCGCGCCATACCTTGCGCCCGTTCAGGCGCAAGCCTTCGAAAGCCTGCGGGCTGGTCACCTCGTTGACAAGGTGACGATCGATATAGACCAGCGCGGGGCCGCCGGCTTGCTGGTGGATCACGTGGCTGGCCCAGAGCTTGTCGAGCAGGCTCGCGGGGCGGTTGGGGTCGGTCATGATGTCTCCTTGCTGGTCCTCTGTTCCTCAATTCATTGCTGCGGATAGAATGCGTGCATGACTTCCGCCGCCAAACCCACTGCCCCCGCCGACCACGACCCTCCGCGCAAGCTCGAGGAAGGCCACCGCGACTACGTCGCGGCGCTGGCGCGCGGACTGGCGGTGATCCAGGCGTTTACCGACACCACGCCGGAAATGACGCTCAGCGAAGTCGCCCAGGCCACCGGCATGACGCCCGCCAGCGCGCGCCGTGCCTTGCTGAC
>JABFVP010000098.1 GCA_013362725.1 Cupriavidus sp. | reverse complement strand
CAGCTCCAGCGCACGTTCGAACGAGGCCCGCGCGTCATCGCGACGCCCGAGCCGGCGGCACAGTTCGCCCCGCGCCGAATGCGCCAGTGCGTAATCGCGCAGTTCGTCGCGCGCCACAGCGCACCGATCAACATCAGCCCCGCCTGCGGGCTGTCGCGCATGGCGATGGCCACAGCGAAACGACATTCGCGGCACCCACTTTCAGAGGATTCTCATTCAAACGGCGCCTATGTAATGCAAGCGTTATCGCACGCATGACATGAGGGATTCCGATGACAAGGAAAGTCGCAGCGACGTTACTCCTGATGGTCGCTGCGTGCTTGGTGATTGTCGCAATGATCCGCCCACGCGGGGGCCAGGCGGCAGCGACCCCGACCCCACCCGGCTCGGAAGGCATCTCCAACCCGGTCGCCGAGCAGCCGCGACCTGATCGGCCTTCATCGACCGAAGCGGTGGCTGGCCAAACGCCCCCACTCCGTAAGTTTGCGGTACAGCGACTTCAAGGTCGTGCGTATAGCGCCGCACAGAACTTCCAACCTCGCCCCGGCGACGCCAACCAGGTGATCTCGGCGCTACTTCCGCTTGCCGAAGCAGGAGATGAAGTAGCGGCCTACGAAATCTACTTGAAGGTCGCGTCCTGTCAGTACCAGCTCCAGAGCGCTATGGCGTCCGCCCCCAATACCGATCCAATGGCATTGATTCCCGCCGAGTGCCAGAGCCTGCCTGTCAATCAATGGCGCAATTACTCATCACGCTGGCTTGAAGCCTCCGCGGAGCGTGGTTTCGTTCCAGCACAACTCACCTACGCTGGCGATCCTGGCGCGGTTGTTGGCAGCGAGACGGACATGATCAGCGCCCCAGAGAGAGTTGAAACATATCGCAAGAATGCAATGCGTTATCTGCATCAAGCGGCAGCAACGGGGAACGTGGAAGCTCTTCAACGACTGGCAAGCGCCTATGGCAACGGCGTTCTTACGAAGCGCGACCCAATTCGGGCGCTGGCCTATTTTTTGGCCAGCGACACCGCATCACGTCCGTTGATCCCGCCGGAAATATCCGAAGCATTGAAAGACAAGTACAGCACAGGCCTATCAACGAAGGACATACAACGCGCAACACAACAAGGGAGCATTATCTATGAGGATTGCTGTTCGCCGTAAATGGATCGTCGTTGGTCTTACCGCAGCCGGGTTGGTGATGGGAGCTGCCTGGCTCTATGCGAGGGACTACGGGCCGTACTTGTGTTCGAGTTGCTCACTCGGGACACCCTATCCGGATGTGGCAACTTACGCATACTTGGATGTGATAGCCCCAGACATTGGGTTCAGGTGGACGGAAACCGGGAATACTTACATCGTCTGCAACGGCTCTGCCTGCGGTTACTACAGGGTCACGAGTTCAGGCGACTTTCACGGCGACAAGGTCGTGCAACAACAGTTCGCCCCACCGCCCGGAAGCGGAGGCGGTGGTGGAAGCGTCGGCGGGGGTGGTGGCATTCCAGGTGTTGGCACCGGGACCGGCGGTAGCGACGACGGCACCGTGGTAGTCAGGCCGATTAAGAAGGTGACGGAGTGACCAAGAGTACCTTGGCACTCATGGCAGACCTTCCGGGATCATCTGAATGACTCGCTTTTGATCGATACTTCCCACGACTGGCGGGGATCCACGGAGGTCCCCGCCTTCAGTTCAGCCATCCTCGATCGACACCCCGGCCCAGCAGCACCGCGCCGATGGCCAGCAATGCCGGCACCGCCTGCACGTAGAGGATGCGGCGGCTCACCGTGGCCGCGCCATAGACGCCCGCCACGACCACGCAGCCGAGGAAGAACAGCGCCACGTCGCTCCGGCCGCTGCACGCGGCCCAGACCAGGCCGGCGGCGAGGAAGCCGTTGTACAGGCCCTGGTTGGCCGCCAGCACGCGGGTCAGCTCGGCCTTTTCCCGGCTCATGCGGAACACCTTCATGCCCAGCGGCCGGGTCCACAGGAACATCTCCAGCACCAGGAAATACAGGTGCAGGGCCGCAACCAGACCGATGAGCACCAACGCTGCAATCGACATACCGTCTCCTTCGCCCATCACGATGCCACCGCCTGCGCCTTGCCGTTGCCTTCGGGTGCGGCCTCGACGCGACGCGACAGGCGCCAGCCGATGCCCGCCGCGGTCAGCGCCGCCAGTGCGCTCAACGACGCGAAGCCACCGGTGGCCATGCCGGCGCTGCGCAGGGCGTTCATGCCCGCGGCGATGACCGTGTCGCCGAAACGCCACACGGCCGTGTCGACCGCGTTCTGGCCTTTGTAGCGGACGTTGCGCGGGACCCGGGTGAACAGACTGTGCCGCGCCGGCTCGGCCATGCCGTAGGCCAGGCCGCGGCTGACGATCAGCGCGATGGCCACCGACGGCAGTGCCACGGTGTTGAGCACGGGGATGCTGTCGATCAGCGGCGCGTGCGGGTCGGCCGAGAACACCACCAGCATCAGCACGGCGATGCTCACCATCGCCCAGATCAGGATGACCGCGCCCGGCCCCTTGCGCGGCAGTAGCCAGCGGGTGAGGGTCAGCTGCACGACGGCGGTGAGCACGTTGGAGACCAGATCGACATCGGCGGCGAAGCGCGTGCGCGATACCGCATCGGTGAAGGTGGCGCCGGAGTAGTCGGCCACCAGCGCGTAGTTGACCGTGCCGATGCCGTCGGCGAGCAGCAACAGCACCGCCATGCCGCGCATGAAGGGGTCGGCGAAGATCTGCTTGAGGCCGTCGAACATGCCCCCGCCGACGGCCGCCTCGTGGCCGGCCTCGGCGCGCCGCGCGCCATGCACGCGCGCCCAGCGTCCCAGCAACACGATGCACACCACCGCCACCAGCAGCAGCGAAGCCGACACCACCAGCAGCGGCGCCACGCCGATCACGTCGACCAGCGCGCGGGTGAGCATCGGTCCGGTGACCGCGCCGGCGGTGCCGGCCACGGCGATGACCGGGAACAGGCGACGTGCCTGCTCGGTGCTCCAGATGTCGGCCATGAAGCTCCAGAACACCGACACCACGAACAGGTTGAACACGCTGACCCAGACGAAGAACACGGTACCCAGCGCGCGCGGGCTGAGCAGCCCTTCATGGGTGTACAGCGGCACGAAGCCGAGCAGGCAGACGATGAAGAAGC
>JABFVP010000008.1 GCA_013362725.1 Cupriavidus sp. | reverse complement strand
GCTTGCCGGCGAAGTGCGAGACATCGCGCACCGCGTAGTGCACGTGGCGGCCTTCCAGCGCCGGCGCCTCGGGCAGCGCCACGCGCTGCGGCGCGAACGCGCCCGCGCCGGCGCAGACCAGCACCGCGGCGACATCGAAGCGCTTGCCGCCGTCGGTCGTCACCAGCAGGCGCTCGTGCCCGGCATGGCCTTCCGGCGCTGCCCGCGCCGGGATTTCGGCGACGCTTTCGGCGCGCTGGCCGAAGTGCATCGGGAAGTCGAACGGGGCGCATTGCTCCAGCAGCCGGTCCACCAGGTCCTGCGCCAGGCATCCCGGCACGGCGGGAATGTCGTAGATCGGTTTTTCCGGATACAGCTCGGTGCACTGGCCGCCGGCGCGGTCGAGCACATCGATCAGTTCACATTTCAGGCCGAGCACGCCGGCCTGGAATGCGGCGAACAGGCCGACCGGGCCGGCACCGACGATCAGGACATCGGTGCTGGTGACCGGGGCGGTGGCGGGAGCGGTGGCTGGGATAGCGGTGGACATGGGGCATGGCAGGCACGCCAGGTGCCCGCGAATCGACGATGCAAAGCCTGACTATACCGCGCAGCCGCCGGCTTTCCGCCGACGCCAGCGTTGCCGGCATGGCTTTGCCTGGCCGGCCGGGGTGGCGGCGCCGCCGCGCAGGCCAGGGGCGACGGGAGTAGAATTGCCACCATGCAAAACGCCCACGCCATCAATGCCGACCTGCATTGCCATTCCACCGTTTCCGACGGCACGCTAGCGCCGCGCGCCGTGGCGCAGATCGCCCGCGACGCGGGGGTTGCGTTCTGGGCGCTGACCGACCACGACGAGCTGGGCGGGCAGGCCGAGGCACGCGCCGCCGCCGAGGAATTCGGCATGCGCTATGTGCCGGGCGTCGAGATCTCGGTGACCTGGGCCGGGCAGACCGTGCATATCGTCGGCTTGCAGATCGACCCGTTCTGCCCGGAACTGATCGATGGCCTGACCGAGACCCGCTCGGGCCGCGCAAGACGCGCACGCGATATCGCCGATGCGCTGGCCAGGGTGGGCATCGATGGTGCCTATGAAGGGGCCCTGCAGTACGTGGGCAACCCGGACCTGATCTCGCGCACGCATTTCGCGCGCTGGCTGGTCGACCAGGGTCGTTGCGCCAGCATCGGGGATGTCTTCAGCGAGTACCTGTCGGAAGGCCGTCCGGGCTATGTCGGTCACCGCTGGGCCAGCCTGGCCGAAGCGGTGGGCTGGATCCGCACCGCCGGCGGCATCGCGGTGATGGCACACCCGGGCCGCTACCACTACACCGACACCCAGCACGACGCGCTGTTCGATGAATTCACGGCGCTGGGCGGCGGCGCGGTCGAGGTGGTGACCGGCAGCCATACCCCCGACCAGTACCGCCGCTATGCCGAGGTGGCGCGGCACTACGGGCTGCTGGCTTCGCGCGGCACGGATTTCCACGGGCCCGGCGAGGGTCGGGTGGAACTCGGCACGCTGCCGCCGCTGCCGACCACGGTCACGCCGGTCTGGCACGACTGGTAAGGCGCCCCGTTGGCCGGGGCCAGCCCCCGGATGCCGCTCCGTTCCATCCGACTCCGCTCCCTGGCCCATGTCCCAGTACTTCGAGATCCATCCGCTCAATCCGCAGTCGCGCCTGCTCAAGCAGGCGGCCCAGATCCTGCAGAAGGGCGGGCTGGTCGCGCTGCCGACCGACTCCAGCTATGCGCTCGCCTGCCGGCTCGACGACAAGGCCGCGGTCGAGCGCCTGCGCAGGCTGCGCGGCATCGATGACCGCCACCACCTGACGCTGATGTGCCGCGACCTGTCCGAGCTCGGCAACTTCGCCCGCGTCGACAACCGCCAGTACCGCTGGCTCAAGGGTGCCACGCCGGGCCCGTACGTGTTCATCCTGGAAGCGACCAAGGAAGTGCCGCGGCGGCTGTCGCACCCGGCGCGCAAGACCATCGGCGTACGCGTGCCCGACCATGCCATCCCGCTGGCGCTGCTGGGCGAGACCGGCGAGCCGCTGATCTCGGCGACGCTGCAGCTGCCGGGCGACCAGGAACCGCTCAACGATCCGGCGCAGATCCGGACGCGGCTGGAAAAACAGCTCGACCTGGTAGTGGACGGCGGGCCGGCTCCCGCGCAGCCGACCACGGTGATCGACCTGACCGGCGGCGAGCCCGAACTGGTCCGCGCCGGCCGGGGCGACATCGCCCGCTTCGGCCTCTGACCCGCGGCGCCGCCGCGCTTGCGCCCGGGTGCACCAGCGTGCGCCCGGGCGCCGGCGGGCCGCTACAATAGCGCTCATGGATTCCTCCCTTATCCAGACCTTCGCGGTCTATGCCCTGCCAGTGCTGTTCGCGATCACGCTGCACGAGGCCTCGCACGGCTACGTGGCCAAGCTGTTCGGCGACAGCACCGCCTATGCCCTCGGGCGCGTCAGCCTGAACCCGATCCGCCATATCGACCCGATCGGCACCATCGCCGTGCCGCTGCTGCTGTACATCATGACCAGCGGTCAGTTCGTGTTCGGCTACGCCAAGCCGGTGCCGGTGGTGTTCGAGCGCCTGCGCAACCCGCGCTGGCATGGCATGTGGGTGGCGCTGGCGGGCCCTGCCAGCAACGTGGTGCAGGCCTTCGTGTGGGTGCTGCTGGCGATCGGCCTGACCTGGAGCGGCGTGCGCGAGCCGTTTTTTGGCGAGATGGCGCTGGCCGGCGTGCGCGTCAACCTGGTGGTGGCGGCCTTCAACCTGTTCCCGGTGCCGCCGCTGGACGGCGGCCGGGTGCTGACCGCGCTGCTGCCGCAGGGTATTGCGCGCGCGGTGTCGCGCATCGAGCCGTACGGCATTTTCGTGGTGCTGGCGCTGGTCGCCGCGGGGGTGATCACCACCATCTGGATGACGCCGGTGGTCAATGTGCTGATGTCCCTGATCGAGCTGCTGCTGCGCCCGATCGTGGCGTTGCTCAATTGACGGGGTTGCCATGACGCTGTCGCATGCCGGTCTTGCCGCCCCGTCCGCCTGGGTCACGCGCTGGGCCCACCTGTTGCGCCCCGGCGCGCGAGTGCTGGACCTGGCCTGCGGCGGCGGCCGCCATGCCGGATGGCTGGCCGCGCGCGGCCACCAGGTGCTGGCGGTCGACCGCGATGCCGA
>JABFVP010000120.1 GCA_013362725.1 Cupriavidus sp. | reverse complement strand
CCGGAACGCACCATGTTCACGCTCAACAGCATCGGCTTTGCCGTGTGCCCCTACCGCATCCAGCACCACGATGAGCTGCTGACTGAGCTCACCGCCGCAGGCTACAAGCGGCGCGACAGCTGGCGCAACGAGGGCAAGCCCATCGAAGTGCCCTTCGTCGAGGGTGGCGACAAGCCCTTTTACGCCGGCTGCTGCTTCGACTTGCGCTGAGCATCCGGCCGGCGGCGTGCGCGCCAGGCGCCCGCTACCATGGCGCCCATGTCCTTTTCGCAGCAACGCGTCCTGATCGCCGAAGACGAATCCGGCATTGCGGACACCCTGCAGTACGTTCTCAAGAGCGACGGCTTCGTGCCCGTGTGGTGTGCCACCGCGCAGGCGGCGCTGGCCGAGTTCGCGGCCAGGCGGCCGGCCATCGTCATCCTGGACATCGGCCTGCCCGACATGAACGGCTTCGAGCTGTTCAAGCGCCTGCAGGCCATGGGCCGCGGCGACGGCGGCCCCGACGTTCCCATGCTCTTCCTGACCGCACGCAACGACGAGATCGACCGCGTGGTGGGCCTGGAGCTTGGCGCGGACGACTACATCGCCAAGCCTTTCTCGCCGCGCGAGCTCGTGGCGCGCGTGCGCACCATTCTTCGGCGCAGCGGCGCGCTGGCCGGTGCCGGGGTCGCCTCCTCTCCCGCGGCTGCGCCCACGCCCCCACCCGCGCCGTTGCCCGGCCAGCCCTTTGCCCTGGACAACGAACGCATGCAGATCCGCTATTACGGCCGGCTGCTTGAACTCTCGCGCTACGAATACGGCCTGCTGCGCCTGATGATCCAGCGGCCCGGCCGCGTGTTCACCCGCGAGGAGCTGCTGCAGCTGGTCTGGGACGATGCCAGCGAAAGCTTCGACCGCACGGTGGATGCGCACATCAAGACATTGCGCGCCAAGCTGCGCGAGGTTGCACCGCAGGTCGAGCCCATCCGCACCCTGCGCGGCACCGGCTACGCGCTCAACGAAGAGCTGCCGGCCACGCCGCAATGAAGCCCTCGCCAGCCGCCACGCGGCGTCAGCGCCAGCAGGCAAGCCAAGGCGCCATCTCGCGGCGCACGCGCATCTTCATTGGCGTGCTGCTGATCTATTTCGCGGGCATTGCCTTCCTGCTGTACCGCGTGGTGGCCGACATCGACCCGCGCTACCGCGAGTCGGCCGAAGAATCGCTGGTTGAAATATCGCAGCTCATGGCCAGCATGGTGGAGCAGGACGTGATCGCCGGCGCCATCAACACGCAGCGGCTGGAGCCGCTTTTTCGCTCGGTCTACGCGCGCGAGTTCTCGGCGCAGATCTACAACCTGCACAAGACGCGGGTGGAGCTGCGCATGGTCGTCACCGACGACCACGGCCGCGTGATCTTCGACTCCACCGGACGCGACCTCAACGCCGACTACTCGCGTTGGAGCGACGTGAGCCGCGCGCTGTCCGGACAGTACGGCGCCCGAACCACGCGCGACCTGCCGGGCGATCCGCTTACCTCCGTCATGTACGCGGCAGCGCCCATTCGCTGGGGCAGCGAGATCGTGGGCGTGGTGAGCGTGGGCAAGCCGGTGCAAAGCTTCGGCCAGTTCGTGCAGGACGCGCGGGCGCGCACGCTGTGGGTCGGGGTCGGCTCGGCGCTCGCCCTGCTGCTGCTCACGAGCATCGTCTCGGTGTGGCTCGTGCGGCCTTTCGGGCTGATCTCGGACTACCTGCGCTGGCTGCGCCAGCAGCGCACCTTGAGCCTTGGGCGCATGCTGCGCCGTGCCGTCGACACGCTGCGCGGCGGCCTGCGCGAAATGCGCGACGCCCTCACCGGCCGCAGCTACGTGGCCGACTACGTGCAGACCTTCACGCACGAGATCAAGAGCCCGCTCTCGGCCATCCGCGGCGCAGCCGAGCTGCTGCAGGAGCCCTCGATGCCGCAGGCGGAGCGCGACCATTTCCTGGCCAACATCGCCAGCGAAACGCAGCGCATCCAGGAAATCGTCGACCGCATGATGGAACTCACCGCACTGGAAACGCAGCGTGCACTCGACCGCAGCGAAACCGTGTCGCTCGCGCCGCTGCTGCATGAGGTAGCCGCCAGCGCCGAGAGCGCCGCTGCCGGTCGGCAGATCCGCCTGCACGTGGCCATCGACAGCAACGCCAAGGTCGAAGGCGACCCCTTCCTGCTGCGCCGTGCCGTGAGCAACCTGCTGGACAACGCCATCGACTTCTCGCCGCCCGGCGCCGAGGTGGCGCTGGCCCTGCATGTCGGCGCGCGCGAGGCGCGCATCACCGTGCGCGATCACGGCCAGGGCATTCCGGACTATGCGCGCGAGCAGGTCTTCGAGAAGTTCTACTCGCTCGCGCGGCCGCACAGCCAGAAGAAGAGCACCGGCCTTGGCCTGGCATTCGTGAAGGAAATCGCCGGCCTGCACCGCGGGCGCATCGAGCTGGACAACGCACCGCGCGGCGGGGCCATTGCGACGCTGAGCCTGCCGCTGGCGTCGCACTGAAACGTGATGCCGCATGCACGGACGCTTCACCTTGCGGGTCCCGGCGGCGCCGGAAAAAGCACCGTCGGCCCGATCCTGGCGCAGCGGCTAGGCTGGCAATTCGTCGACCTCGATGCGTGCTTCATGTCGCGCGAGGGGGACATCGGTGCGTACATCCGAGCAGCCGGCTATATCGGCTATGCAAGCCGCAACGTAGCCGTTTATCGAGAGGTCGCTCGCCCGACACCAACCATCGTGGCCTTGTCTTCCGGTTTCCTGACCTACCCCGACGAAGTAGATGCCGCCTACCCTTTGCTTCGCCGGTCGATCGAAACCGATACGCTCACCTGCTTGCTGCTACCAGCCTTTGAACTCGAGGCCTGCGTTGCAACCATCGTCCAGCGCCAGCTTCAGCGCCCCTATCTTCCAGGTGACGGCGCGAGTGAAGCCCGACGAATACGGGAGCGCTTCCCCAAGTTCATGGCAATGCCGTGCGCCCGATTCCGAAGTGATGTGCTGCCAGACCAGCTTGCGCTGCAGCTCGAACGCTTTGCGCTCGCCCGTGTGACTGGCCTAGCGCAAGCACCCCTCAGCGCGCGGGGCAAGCCCTCTTCGCAATAGTCGCAAGCGCCACGTTGGTCCCGATGTCTTCCTCGGCCGTGGCCCCGAGCGTCA
>JABFVP010000118.1 GCA_013362725.1 Cupriavidus sp. | reverse complement strand
ATGACGACCGATTCGCCGCAGGAAGACACGCAGGAAGGCGGCCAGGAGGGTGCGCAGGACAGCGCGCAGGACAAGTACATCGTGCCCGGGCTGGAGCGCGGCCTGCGCCTGCTGGGCGAATTCAGCAGCCGCGAGCGCACCCTGTCTGCCGCCGAGCTGGCGCGCCGGCTCAAGGTGCCGCGCTCGACCGTGTTCCGGCTGCTGGCCACGCTGGAAATGATGGGCTTCGTCGAGCGCACCGACGGCGGGCGCGAGTTCCGGCTGGGCATGGCGGTGCTGCGCCTGGGCTTCGACTACCTGGCCTCGCTCGAGCTGACCGAGCTCGGGCGAACGATGCTCGACCGGCTGCGCTACGAGATCCACTACCCGTGCAACCTGGTGGTGCGCGACGGGCGCTCCATCGTCTATGTGGCCAAGTCGGTGGCGTCGCGTCCGTTCGCCAGCACGGTCAATGTCGGCACCCGGCTGCCCGCGCATGCCACGGTGCTGGGGCGCGTGCTGCTCGAAGACCTGTCGCTGGCCGAGCTGCGCGCGCTCTATCCGGAAGAGCGGCTGGAGGTCTATTCCGAAAGCACGCCGCGCACGGTCGAAGAGCTGTACGAGATGGTCCAGCGCGACCGCCAGCGCGGCTACGTGCTGCACGAAGGCTTCTTCGAGGCCAGCATCTCGACCATCGCGGCGCCGGTGCGCGACCGCAGCGGCAAGGTTACGGCGGCGCTGGGCGCCACCATCCCGGCCGCGCGCATCGACCCGGACCAGCTCGACAACATGGTGGAACAGGTGCGGCGCGCCGCGGCCGAGCTGTCGCGGCTGCTCGACTACCGGCCGGAGGTGCCCAGGCCGTTTGCGTGAAGCGGGGCCGCCCGTACGGCGTCACCGCGGCGCAGCGTCGCACCGGTAGCCCATCAGCCCGGACAGGTCGCGCGCCGCCTGCCGGACTTCCTTCTGCACGCGCTCGCGCAGCGTGCCGTCGGCCTCGAAGCGCTGCTGCGGCCCGGCCACGCTGATGGCGGCGATCACCGCGCCGTCGGGACCGCGCACTGGCGCCGCGCAGGCATCGATGCCGGGTTCGTAGGCAGAGAAGCTCCAGGCGCAGCCGCGCTCACGGTCGGCGGCCAGGATCTCGGCCAGGCGCGCATGGGTGGCAGGGCTCTGGCCGGTCACCGCCGGCAGCGGATCGGGCCCCAGCAATTCGCGCAGCGTCTCGGGCGGCAGTTCGGCAATCAGCATCCGGCCCGGCGTGGTCAGGTGCGCGGCAACGCGGCTGCCCACCTGGATATTGCTGACCAGCGCGGCCGCCGGCATCTGGCGCAGCAGGTATAGCGCATCGCCGCCGTCGCGCACCGCCAGGTACGCCGACAGCTGCAGCGAGGCACTGAGCCGGGCCAGCACGCGCCCGGCGAAGCTGGTCAGGTCGTTGGACGCCAGCACGCGCGACGCCAGCTTCAGGAAGTTGAAGCCGACCTGGTGGCCGCCCTGCGGCAGCCGCTCCACCATGCCTTCATGCTCGAGCGTATCGAGCAGGCGCATCACGGTGACCCGGTTCACGTCGATGCGGCGGCCGACCTCGCTCAGGTTGGCGGTGGCGCCGCCTTCGGCGATAAAGCGCAGCAGGCGCAGGCCGCGGATGACCGGCGACACCAGTTGCGCCTCGCGGGCGTCGTCTGGTGCTGCGTCGTCGTCCAGGTCAGGATCGGTCGGGCGGGACTTGGGCATGTTGGCGTGAGAATTCCATGGAAAACGGCCGCGCAGGCGGCCGTGCTGTGTGAAACGCGGTCCGGCCGCTTCAGCCGAGGGCGACGTTCCAAGCGTCGTAATCGTACACCCAGTCGGCATTGCCGCCTTCCTTGAGCCAGGCATTGCTGCGCGAGCCGACCTGGATGCGGCTGGTGCGCGCGTGGCGCGCGGCCTGGTAGCGCGCCAGCGCGGCCGGCACGCCGGCGACCCCATCAGTTGCGGCATCGGCCAGGCAGCGCGCCAGCACCACGCCGTCCTCGATCGCCATGCCCGCGCCCTGCGCCATGAACGGCATCATCGGATGGCAGGCGTCGCCCATCAGCGTGACCGGGCCGGCCGACCAGGCCGGCAGCGGGTCGCGCACGTACAACGCGGAGATCAGCACGTCGTCGCAGGCGTCGAGCAGCGCGCGGGCCTCGGGGTGGAAGCCGGCATAGGCCTTGCGCAGGTCTTGCACGCGGCCCGGCGTGGTCCAAGATTCATGGCGCCAGGCTTCCTGCGCGACCGTGGCGAAGACAAAGATGTCGCGGCCGCGGTTGAGCGGGAACGTGACGATCTGCGTGGCCGCGTCCGGTCCCCACCATTTGGTGAAGGCGCCCAGGTTGGGCACGCCGGCCAGGCGCGCGGCCGGCACCACGGCGCGATACGCGACCACGCCGGTGAAGATCGGGCTCTCCTGGCCGAACAGCGCGGTGCGCACGGTGGAATGGATGCCGTCGGCACCGACCAGCACGTCGACATCTTCCTGCGCGCCGTTGGCAAAGCGCAGCGTCGCGCCATCGGCGCGGGTCTCGATCGCCACGGCCTTGTGGTCGAGCCGCACGCATGTGGCAGGCACCGCGGCTTCCAGCGCCGTCATCAGGTCGGCGCGGTGCATGGTCAGCTGGGGCGCGCCGTAGCGCCGCTCGGCCTCGTCCTGCATCGGCAGGCGCGAGGTTTCGGCGCCGGTGTCCCACGTGCGGCTGATGCGATGACTGGGGCGCGCCGCGGTTTCGCGCAGGGCCTCGCCGACGCCAAGCCCGTCCAGCGCGCGTACCGCATTGGGCGTCAGGTTGATGTCGGCGCCGACGCGGGCAAAGCGGGGCGCCTGCTCGTAGACCACGGCTTCCATGCCGAGCTTGCGCAGCGCGATGGCCGCGGCGAGGCCGCCGATGCCGGCGCCGTTGATTCCGATTTTGAGGGGCATTTTTCCAGCTGACTGTTGGGTTATTGTTCAAAAATGAACTATATGTTCATAAAAATATATGTGTGAGAGGAGTGGGCGTCAATTAAGGGGGAACCCTAGGGTGGAATTGGCGACGATTTATCGTTCTTGGCAGGCGCGGCTGTTTCGCCGGCGTAGCCGGCGAGCCTGCGGCTGCTGCGCAGGCTCAATATGCGCTGACGGTCTTTAGGCGTTTGCACGTAGAGCATGCAAAGGCTTTGATGTGATATCG